>NZ_CP113945.1:1200000-1500000 GCF_029392855.1 Lactobacillus sp. ESL0680
GGATCTTGATAAGGACGAAAAGAAGCAGCTGTCTTTTTAACTACAGTTTGGTTTGCCTTGGCATTACTTGTTTCTTCATGAGTTTGCGGCATTGAAATTCGGGCCAAACTAATGACGCAAATTAAAATTATAAAACAAAAAGTAAGCGGCTTTAGTAGACTTTTTTTCATTCTCATCCTTTCTTTCTAACACGTAGTCCTATTTTACAACAAAACCAATTCTATATAACTATTTTAATTTGCATATTTTTTCATTATCTGCGGCAACAAGCTGCTGACTTTGGTCGGTCGGACCACATAATCTGTCCGGGCAATCTGATCGCCAGCCAAAGAATGAATGTAAACGGCAGCCATAATCGAATCAAGATTATTACCAAATTGAGCGCAAAAGCCGCCAATAATGCCGACAAGCGTATCACCCATGCCCCCAGTTGCCATCCCTGGATTGCCTAATGGATTAACAAAGATTGTCCCATCCCCGCAATAGACATGCGTGTGATTAGATTTCAAAACCAAAGTGGCATTTTGCTGTGGAAATAACTCATTTAGCGCCGTTAAATTAGCGCTATCAGTCTGAAAAGCAATTTTAATCTGACTCAAGCGCTGCCATTCCATTTGGTGAGGTGTCAAAATAATTTTACCAACATGCTGGGGAATTAAACTTCGCTTCTCAGCGATTAAATCAAGACCGCTGGCATCCAAAACCAGCGTTTGCTCACCAGTTAAAGTTTTACACAACATTTGCATTAACTCTTGCGCAAAACTACTTAGTCCCAGCCCTGGACCACAAACAACCACATCCATCTTTTTAATTAACGCTGGCAAACCATGGTCGTGCCAATCAATATACATTGCCTCTGGGTCACGCGCATGCAATGCCGAAAGATTAAGCGAGTGCGTTGCCACTGCTACTAGACCGGCACCACTATTTAGAGTGCCCTCAGTAGCCATAATTATTGCCCCACCATAATTCTCACAGCCGCCAATTAATAACACACGGCCATAATTGCCCTTATGAGTCTCACTTGATCTTTTTTTAATAACTTTAGTTAAAATATCTGCAGGAATTGCAATCATCTTTAACCTCCAAAAAGCCAGCGCCAGAAGCGAACTAAAAAGTTGACCCGCGTTGTCCCCTGAAATGACTTAGCTGGCAGGTGCATCCCAGCAGGATTAGTCAGTGAAATCAATTGTTCTGATCCTGCCTTAAACTTGTAGTCTGTCACTGTTTGTCCAGCCGTTACAGGTGCTTCAACCTGTTTATCAGCTAGTTCAACATGCAATTTAGCACCCGTCATTGGTGCCCAAATTTCACTATTCTCTTTCATTCCAATGTTAACCTGACGCGCCTTGCCGTTATGAACTTTCATACTAGTAAGACCAGTGATTACTTCATTTTTATTAAAAATAATCGGTCGATAATTATGGTAAAGATAACTTAATAAGTTCTTGGTCTGGATGAACCGCGACGGATCGGTGCCATCACGGTGCTCAGCTCCCATCACGACAGTAATAATCCGTGCGCCGTTATGCTTGGCCGTTGCGATAAAGCACGCACCAGCCGCATCGGTTGTACCAGTCTTTAAGCCATCAACCTTTAATTGCGGATTGTATTGCGATAAGCCCTTAAGCATCCAGTTAAAGTTAGCCATCGGCGTCTTGGTATTCTGATCGACAAAAGCCAAGTGAGCAATCTTAGTTGTCTTAATTACTTGAGGAAAGTCCGCTATCAAATGCTGCCCCACAATTGCCATATCCTTAGCTGAAAGTTCATTTTCTGAATTACCAGAAGCACCAGGATAAGCATCTGCACCCACATTTTTATTTGGCAGTCCACAAGTTGTATAGATTTGCGCATCAGTAATGCCCCATTTGGTTAATTGCTGCCGCATCTGCTTGACAAACGGCTCTTGGGCGCCACTGACAGCTTGGGCTAAGAGCATTGCAGCACCATTGGCTGACTCAATCAAAGTCGCCTGATAGAGCTGCTTAATGCTATACTCGTGGCCCACATGCAGCGGAACATTAGAAAAGTCCTTATTGTTGGCAACCCGAATAATTGCATCGGTTGGTTTTACCTTAGTTTGCCAGGTTATCTTTCCCTCTTTGATTGCTGTCAAAGTCAAATAAACCGTAATCAGTTTGGTCATCGAAGCAATTGGCAGCGGCTGATTAATGTTTTTACCATATAATAGCTGACCAGTCTTACTATCAATTGCAATCGCCGACTTAACATTTAACTTCAGCTGATTAGCGTGATAGTCATTTGGTACTTGAGTTGCCGCGGAAACTGGCGTTACCGGCAAAATAAGTACCATCGCCGCTATCAGAGCAACAATAATTCTGTTAAATTTATGCTTAAAAGTCATAAATCCTCCTTAATCAGAAAAAATTTTTAGATATTTTTCGTTTTATGCTTACATTTTACCAAATTTTTGGTATTATTATTACTGTGTTAAAAATATTTAAGCCCCGATGGCGGAATTGGCAGACGCGCAGCGTTCAGGTCGCTGTTTAGGTAACTAAGTGAAAGTTCGAATCTTTTTCGGGGCATCAGTAAAAGCTAATCTATGATAGATTAGCTTTTTTTATTAAATAAAATTGTAAATTAAATAAAATTGTAACAAAGGAGCAAAACAATGCATAAGCATTTAACAAAATCACGCGATAAAATTTTGACTGGTGTCTTAGGTGGAATTGCCGAATATTTCGGTTGGGATAAAGCATGGACAAGAATTATTGGTGGTGCTCTGATTTGCTTCACTGGTTGGGGACTAGTACTTTATATTGTTGCTGCCTTCGCAATCCCAGAAAAAGGAACACATGATGATGTCCTAAATGGTGAATACACTAAGCGTTGATTTAGCAATTAACGCTATAATTATGTTACAATAAGGTTCCTTGGCAGGGGCGTACAAAAATAGCTTATCAGCTACTTTTGTAACCAAAAAAGACGCTATCACAATTAAGTGATAGCGTCTTTTTTCTATGCTTGAATATGTAATTTTCTTAAAATCGGTACAATCTTGTCACCCAAAATCTTCTGGGCTAATTCAGACTTGATTGCCGCAAAGACATAGAAGATCCCACCAACAAGAACAGCTACGGCAACAAGTACTAATGCCTGCCAGCGAACTGCCGGATTTAACACTAACTCCAAGCCCTTTTCAACTGCTAAAACAAGCAGAAACATAATGATAGAGAAGGAAGTAATGCCAATAAAGCGGCGACTGGTTCGACTACTATTAAAGTTATAGCTTACCTGCAAATGCTTCAAAGCCAAGAAAATAATTACCAGCATCCCCAAGTTGGTTGCTACCAAAGGTCCATAGACTTTGAAGATGTAGACCATCGGGTACTGCGCAATTATCTTAATAATTAGTCCCAGCACAAGGTACTTTATTGCCAAACCATTTTCTGATAAGCCTTGCAAAACAGACATTAAAACCGTAAATAACCCTAGCGATATCGCGGTAAAAGATGACAAATACAAGATATTCGAACCTAATTTATCATAACCATAGAAGATTGTATAAATCGGTGTCGATATTGCTGCCATCCCGAATGACGCTGGTATCATGACAAACAAAAATAAGTCTAGCGTGTTGCCAATCTGCTCAGAAATACCGTGAAAATCATGCTTAGCATGAGCTGCTGAAAGTAGCGGAATCGCGGTAACTGCCATTGCACTAGCAAGCGACACAATTATCATAATTAACTTGTTAGCGTTGAGTGAAAACAAGGCATACCAAGTTTCAATCGTGTTATAACTTACCTTCACTAAACTGGCAATCATTGGATGAAAAGTATACTGGTCAACTAAATAAAATAACTGAATCCCCGCATCAATGATAATAAACGGAATTGCTTGAGCGATGATTTCACCAAACAAGCCCATTGTTGAAACTTCAATTTCATTATTTGAGTTAGCAACAAGGTCATTCAGCTTATGTCTTCGTGAAAACAAAAACCAAACTAGAATTGCAATTCCAAAAATCGCACCAATTGCCGCTGCTAAGTTTGACTGCACAACCGCGTCAACAAAAGAGCCATGCTGCACCTGCATAATCACATAGGCAGTTAACAACATCCAGACAACGCGAGCAAGCTGTTCCACAAATTGCGATACTGCCGATGGCATCATATCCGCATATCCTTGGAAATAGCCCCGCATAATACTCAAAATTGGGATAATCAAGATGGCGTAAGACAAGCTGCGCATCACCGCAACTTGGCGCGGATCACTGCGTGAACCGTTAGAAGCCAGCAGTGGCGATGCAACATACATAATAATTGCCGAAACAATCCCTAGCGCCACCATTAGCATTAGACCCTTACGAAATAATTTGCGGCCAACACCGTATTCATTAAGAGCATTATACTTGGCAACCTGCTTAGCTACTGCCCCAGGAATCCCTGCCGTTGAGATCAAGATAAAAATACTGTAAATATTATAACTTCTAGCTGTCAGCGCGTTAGCAATGTTGCCATACGGCTGCATCCAGATGAACCACGGAATGATGTATAGCGCACCCAAAATCCGCGACGTAATCGAGCCAAAAGTCATCCATGCACTACCCTTAATAAAGGTATCCTGCGTGTTTTGCTCTTTTAAATTATTTTCTTTCATTAAATTTTCCCTAAATCTAGTGTACTAACCATACTATTTTGCAAGCAAAACTGATAATTCTCAATCAGATAACTATCCATTTTAGGAAAAATTAAATTTTATTTTGCAACAATGTTAACAATCTTGTTAGGAACAACAATTACCTTCTTAACATCTTTGCCTTCCAAGAATTTTTGGACATGTGGCAATGCTAAAGCCTGTTCTTGCAAATCATCTTTAGCAGTATCCTTAGCAGCCTTGAAGTTGCCACGTAATTTACCATTTACTTGAACCATAATCTCAACTGTTGATTCAACTAACTTGGCTGGATCATAAGTTGGCCATTTGGCAAAGGTAACTGATTCATCATGACCCATAATTTGCCAGATTTCTTCCATCATGTGTGGTGCAACTGGTGCCATTAAGGTAATGAAGCCTTCTACATATTCTTGTGGAATCGTCTTAGCCTTTTGGGCGGCATTAACAAAGACCATCATTTGTGAAATTGCAGTATTAAAATGCAGTGCCTCAAAGTCTTCGGTTACCTTCTTAACTGTTTCTGCATAAACTTTATCCAGCTCACCATCGTTCTCTGGAACAATATTTTCTTGTGGAATTGGCTTCAAATCCAAATCATTGACAAATAAGCGCCAAACACGATCCAAGAACTTCTTAGTTGAAGCAGGACCATTGTCATCCCAATCGATTGAAGCATCAAGAGGTCCCATAAACATTTCATAAGTTCTCAAGCTGTCTGCACCATATTCGTCAATCACATCGTCTGGATTAACAACGTTGCCCTTTGACTTAGACATCTTCTCGTGGTTCTTTAAAATCAAACCTTGGTTATATAGACGTTGGAATGGCTCTTCATTTGGTACAACACCCAAATCATAGAGAACCATGTTCCAAAAACGAGCATAAAGCAAGTGCCGAACCGCGTGTTCTGCCCCACCAATGTACAAATCAACTGGCAGCCACTTTTTAAGCAAGTCATAATCAGCAAGTTTTTGATCATTATGCGGATCAACGTAACGGATAAAGTACCATGACGAGCCAGCCCAGTTAGGCATTGTGTTAGTCTCACGTTTACCCTTGCGGCCATTTTCATCAACCACGTTAACCCAATCTGTCAAGTTAACAAGCGGACTTTCGGGCGTACCAGATGGCTTAATATCAGTTGCATGCGGTAAAACTAGTGGTAATTGGTCTTCTGGAACTAAGGTTGTTTCGCCATCTTCCCAATGAATGACAGGAATTGGTTCACCCCAGTAACGTTGACGGCCAAATTCCCAATCACGCAGTTTGTAGTTGACCTTCTTTTCACCAACATTGTGGTCTTCCAGCCAAGCAACCATTTTCTTCTTGGCATCATCAACATTCAAACCGTTTAAGAACTCGGAATCAAAGTGGACACCATCACCGGTATAAGCTTCCTTAGTAATGTCGCCGCCCTTAATTACAGCCTTAATTGGCAAGTTGAATTTTTGGGCAAATTCGTAATCACGGTCATCATGAGCTGGAACTGCCATAACAGCACCCGTACCATAAGTTGCTAAAACATAATCTGAAATCCAAATTGGAATTTCTTCATTGTTAACTGGGTTAATTGCATACGCACCCGTGAAGACACCAGTCTTATGCTTGTTCAAGTCAGTTCTTTCCAAGTCAGACTTAGATTCAATTTCCTTAACGTAAGCATCAACATCAGCCTTGTGTTCAGCTGTTGTAATTTCTTCAACCAACTTGTTCTCTGGAGCTAACACAGCATAGCTGGCACCAAACAAGGTATCAGGACGAGTTGTGAAAATATCAAAGGTCTTGTCAGAATTCTTAATCTTGAAGGTAACTTGCGCACCAACTGAACGACCAATCCAGTTACGTTGCATTTCCTTGACATTTTCCGGCCAATCAAGATTGTCCAGACCAGCAAGAAGACGGTCAGCATAAGCCGTAATCTTGAGCATCCATTGCTTCATATTACGGCGATAAATTGGGTAGCCACCACGCTCAGTCTTACCATCAACAATATCCTCATTAGCAACAACAGTTCCTAAATCCGGCGACCAGTTAACTGGTACTTCAGCTTCATAAGCAAGACCGTTCTTGTACATTTGCTCAAATGTCCATTGCGTCCACTTGTAATACTTCGGATCACAGGTCGCAATTTCCCGGTCCCAATCATATGAAAAGCCCAGCTTATGGAGTTGCTTTTTGAAAGTAGCGATATTTTCCTTAGTAACAACAGCCGGATCCTTACCAGTCTTTAACGCATATTGTTCTGTTGGCAGGCCAAAGGCATCCCAGCCCATTGGGTATAAAACATTATAACCCTGTGCCCGCTTCATTCTGGCGGTAATATCAGTTGCCGTATAGCCTTCTGGGTGACCAACATGCAATCCCTTGCCTGACGGGAACGGGAACATATCCATTACATAATAATTTTTCTTTTTCGGATTATTGCCCGTTTTGAAAGTATCATTCTTGGCCCAATAATCTTGCCATTTTTTTTCGACGACTTTGTGATTGTACATCTATTCTTCACCTCATAAAAAAAGTCCTATGAAACTAATCATAGGACGAATAATCGCGGTACCACCTAAGTTTCATGCCGCAGCATGACCCTCTAACGCTCCTTAACGCGGCAGCACAACGAAAGGTTATTCTCAGGCTCAGTTCACAATTAGTTTTTTTAGTCTTGCACCAACCGACTTTTCTCTAAGGAAAAACAACCTTGCTACTAGTTCCTGACCTTTATTTTTTTATCAATAATGATTATAATTTACCACAAATGCTAAAAAAAACAAGGGGAGAAAAACATTTGAGTAATACAACACACGCCAAAAAAGATACAATTGTGCCCGCAACTATCTTTTTGGCTCTTTATACAATTTGGGCAATTCTAGTTTCTTCAGGCAATCAAATCATTCACAAATTTGACCAAGCTGTAATTGGAATTATCTGTAACACCAATCCGGCTAACATTAAATTCGCCACAACCTTTACCAATTTGGGCAACACAAGTGTTATTGTGCTTGAGACGATTATCTTATTTATTATCTTGGTCGTCTTTAAAAAGTACGCCTACGCTTTCTTTACAGCGGGAACAATGATTGCAGCCAACGGTTACAATTGGGTTATCAAACACGCGATTGCACGCCATAGGCCTTATGTGCACCACTTGGTTGCAGCCCACGGCTATAGTTTCCCATCTGGTCACTCTGTTGGTAGTGCTACGCTATTTGGAATTTTAATTGTTTTAACTATTCTAATGGTCAAAAATAGGGCTGGTAAAACTATTCTGTGCATTATTTGGGCTTGTTTCCCATTATTAATTGGCTACACCAGGATTTTCACACATGTTCATTATCCGTCAGATGTTTTGGGCGGGTTCTTAGAAGGAATTACCTTTGTTTTAATTGGTTATTCTATCCTGTATCATTACTACCTAAAAGAATAGATTGTTAAAAAAAAGCCGACTTCAATCGGCTTTTTTTATTACTTAATTTTCTTCTTGTTTTTTATAGCAAAAGTTAATCAAAATTGAAATCATAATTGCCACCATTGAAACAACATAGACACCCTTTAAGGCACTAAACAATACTTGCCGCAGCTGCGGAACAAGATTAGCAGCAAGCTCCTTAGCCTTAACTGATGAAACAATCTTATTCATCATGCCTTGTGTCAGATTTGGATGTTTAGCAAGTTGGCCAGCAACAATCGTATTGAAGGTAATTCCATAGATTGAAACCATCATTGTTTGCCCTAAATACCGCATCAGCGTATTAAAGGATGTTGCCACACCCACGTTTTCAGGGGCTACCAGGACTTGTGAGCGAACTTGTGATGCGGTTAAAATTGCCCCAAAAGCTACACCATTCATTGTTGCAATAACACAAAATACCCAAAATGGTGTTTGCAGCGGCACAATCAGCAATAGGAAGTCAGCAATTACTAGTAATCCCAGCATACCAAAGAAAGTTTTCTTAACGCCAAAACGCCCAAGCATACTGCCGATTAAGAATGAACCAACAACCCACATGACAGAACTCGGCGTAACCGCAAAGCCGGCAATTGTAGCACTTGTCCCTTTAATTCCCTGCATCCAAGTCGGAATGTAAAATTCAAAACCAATTACAACTCCGGCAATAAATAAGGTAATTAGGTTCAAAGATAAGAACTCTCTGCCTTTGAGCATCGAGAGCGGCAATATTGGGTCGTCTGCCTTCTTTTCAACTTGATAAAAGGCAATTGCACTAATAATGATTAAAGCCACTAGAGCCGCAGTTATCAGCCAATTAAGCGAACCTAATTCTTGAAGTACATACATCAGCGTTAATAATAGAATCGTTAACCAGCAAGTCCCCTTAATATCCAGCTTGACTGCCACTCTTTCTTTTGGTTCATGCAAAAAGAACACAACCAGCAAGAAGGCAATTAAGCCAATTGGAACATTGATATAGAAGACCCAGTGCCAAGACAAGTTTTGAACGATAAAACCACCCAAAAGCGGTGCAATAACAGAAGCTACACCCCAAAAACCGGAATTAAGTCCCAGCATCTTGGTTCGCTTTTTCAAAGTGTACATATCAGCAATAATTGTCATTGCAACAGGCTGAACTGCACCAGAACCAAGGCCCTGAATAACCCGGAACAAGATTAACTCCATCATATTGTGTGCCTGACCGCAAAGGGCTGAACCAATGACAAACAACGCAATACCAAACAAAAAAACTGGCTTGCGACCAATGCTATCTGCCAGTTTTCCGTATAAAGGAGTCGATACAGCCGTCATAAATAAGAAAATTGAAACAACCCAGTTCATAATTTCTAGACCATTGAGGTCAGAAACGATGGTTGGCATTGCAGTTGAAACAATTGTTCCTTCAATCGCAGCCATAAAAGTTGTCATAAAAATCGCAAGCGTAACAACTGGTACGTTTGTTTTTTTCATAATGCTCCTCCTTAAAATTATTTATTTTTCTTTACAAAATCCAAGATTGCTTGAACCTTATCAGTTTTTTCCCATGGTAAATCAATGTCAGTGCGACCGAAATGACCATAAGCAGCAGTTTGCTCATAAATTGGGCGCCGCAGATCGAGCATCTTGATAATGCCAGCTGGTCGTAAATCAAAGATTTCACGAACTGCCTTAGTCAACAGCTCATCGCTGACCTTTCCAGTACCTGCCGTATCAATCATCACGGATACTGGATGAGCAACACCAATGGCATAAGCCAGCTGCACTTCACAGCGGTCTGCTAGATCAGAAGCCACAATATTCTTAGCCACGTAACGTGCAGCATAACTAGCACTACGGTCGACCTTAGTCGGATCTTTGCCTGAAAAAGCACCACCACCATGACGAGCGTAACCACCATAAGTATCAACAATGATTTTACGGCCAGTTAGACCAGAGTCACCTTTAGGTCCACCAATAACAAAGCGGCCTGATGGATTAATCAAAAACTTTGTTTGTTCATCCAAATACTCAGCAGGAATTACCTTGTTAATGACTAAATCAATCATTGCTTGGCGAATTTCTTCATTGGTAACTTGGTCATCCGTTTGAGTTGAAATAACAACCGTATCAACCCGCTTCGGTTTGCCGGCTTTATCATATTCAACAGTAACTTGTGCCTTAGAATCTGGACGCAGCCAGGACAATGTTCCGTCTTTACGAAGTTGTGCAACTTGGCGCATTAACCGGTGTGCAAGTGAAATTGGCAAAGGCATCAACTCTGGCGTTTCCTTAATAGCATAGCCAAACATTAATCCTTGGTCACCTGCACCAATTTGGTCCAAATTATCTTCATCAGACTGATTTTCACGTGTTTCTAGTGAATGATCGACACCGTCAGCAATATCAGATGATTGCTCGTCAATATCAACGAGCACCGCACAATTATTGCCATCAAAACCAAGCTCTGGCTTATCATAGCCAATTCGCAAAACAGTTTTGCGGACAATTGACTGAATATCAACATACGCACTCGTGGATATTTCACCAAATACGTACACAATACCCGTGGTAACGATCGTTTCACAGGCTACATGTGCATCTGGGTCTTGAGCAATAATCGCATCCAAAATCGCGTCTGAAATTTGATCCGCAATTTTATCCGGATGTCCTTCAGAAACAGATTCCGAAGTAAATAAACGTTTTTCCATAATAGTCCCCCTGTATAGACAACAGCTATTCGGTTACAAGGCATCTCCACTTACTCAGCGGATCCTCTCAGGACTTGAACCGATAAATATTAAATTGTTTCGTTCTTTTGTATAAAAAAAGACTACCGTAGATTCGGTAGTCTTAGAACGATGGAGGATACAGGGCTCGAACCTGTGACCTCCTGCTTGTAAGGCAGATGCTCTCCCAGCTGAGCTAATCCTCCAAAGTGACCCGTACGGGATTTGAACCCATGTTACCGCCGTGAAAGGGCGATGTCTTAACCACTTGACCAACGGGTCATAGCCTGAATCAAAGCACTCTTACTAGTATACTAGATACATTGCAAAATGCAAGAATTCTTTCTCAATTAGGAAAAATAATATTTAATTAATCCCATAAATAATGGCGGTGCAATTAACACCACCATTATTATGGAGGATACAGGGCTCGAACCTGTGACCTCCTGCTTGTAAGGCAGATGCTCTCCCAGCTGAGCTAATCCTCCGAGGTCGTTGTCATCTCATGACTACTCTTAATACTATAGCAAAAGGTTGAGGACTTGTCTATCTTTTTTTAGCATTTTTTGCAAAATTCGTAATTTTTTACTTCACTATAATTAAAAAATTAGTAAGCTTAAAACAATTTAACAACACTAGTAAAAAGAGCAATATCAAAAGCAATATCGATTATCAACGTTTTTTATAAGGCAAATTTAGTTATAAAGCATAATATTGATATAAAAAATATCATAAAGAATAACATGAAAAGTACTTGAAAAATTAACCAGTAAAAATTGTAGATAATAGAAAATATTTTTCAATAGAGGAACAGATTTTTACTAGTTTTTTGTAGAACATTTAGATGTCAACCATAATATACCCTACTCAAAACTAAATAGTTTAAAGGTTGTTAACTATCCTAATTTAACAATCCAAACTTTAATTTATCATTTTTACGATCAATACCAATTCATTTTGAATAAAAAGCACACGAAACAAGATCAGTATAATTTCTCTATAAAATTGAATCAAAACTAGGTTTTGAAATATTACATCATCTATATTACTTAACTTCGTGTATATTTATATCAAAAACAAATAAAAAGGCAGTTAAATAATTTTAACTGCCTTTTTAAAATTAATGACGGAGCGTGAGAGATTTGAACTCTCGATACAGGATTAAAACCCGTATACATGATTTCCAATCATGCTCCTTAAGCCACTCGGACAACGCTCCAAAATGCTCCGGCTGTCAGACTCGAACTGACGACATCTTGATTAACAGTCAAGCGCTCTACCAACTGAGCTAAGCCGGAATATTAAAAAAGCACGGCAGCGTCCTACCCTCGCAGGCAGTCTCCCACCAACTACTCTCGGCGTGAAGAAGCTTAACTACTGTGTTCGACATGGTTACAGGTGTTTCCTTCTTGCTATTGCCACCGTACTTTTTTGTTTGAGTTCTTACACTCAAAACTAAATATAATCTCTTGAAAAAACTTTCTTACACTCTCCAGATTGCTCAAGCTCTGGTCAAGTCCTCGACTGATTAGTACTAGTCCGCTCCAAGTCTCACGACTCTTCCACTCCTAGCCTATCTACCTCTTAGTCTTAGAGGTGTCTTACTACTTACGTATGGGAAATCTCATCTTGAGGGGGGCTTCGCACTTAGATGCTTTCAGCGCTTATCCCTGCCATACTTAGCTACCCAGCGATGCCTTTGGCAAGACAACTGGTACACCAGCGGTATGTCCATCCCGGTCCTCTCGTACTAAGGACAGCTCCTCTCAAATTTCCAACGCCCACGACGGATAGGGACCGAACTGTCTCACGACGTTCTGAACCCAGCTCGCGTGCCGCTTTAATGGGCGAACAGCCCAACCCTTGGGACCAACTTCAGCCCCAGGATGCGACGAGCCGACATCGAGGTGCCAAACCTCCCCGTCGATGTGAACTCTTGGGGGAGATAAGCCTGTTATCCCCAGGGTAGCTTTTATCCGTTGAGTGATGGCCCTTCCATGCGGTACCACCAGATCACTAAGCCCGACTTTCGTCCCTGCTCGAGTTGTCTCTCTCGCAGTCAAGCTCCCTTATACCTTTACACTCTGTGAATGATTTCCAACCATTCTGAGGGAACCTTTGGGCGCCTCCGTTACTCTTTAGGAGGCGACCGCCCCAGTCAAACTGCCCATCTGACACTGTCCTATATCTCGCTTAGAGATACTAGTTAGAGTAGCCATCAAACAAGGGTAGTATCCCAACATTGCCTCCAATAAGACTAGCGTCCTATCTTCTCTGGCTCCTACCTATCCTGTACATGTTTAACAGCTACCCAATATCAAATTGCAGTAAAGCTCCATGGGGTCTTTCCGTCCTGTCGCGGGTAACCCGCATCTTCACGGGTATTATAATTTCACCGAGTCTCTCGTTGAGACAGTGCCCAAATCATTACACCTTTCGTGCAGGTCGGAACTTACCCGACAAGGAATTTCGCTACCTTAGGACCGTTATAGTTACGGCCGCCGTTTACTGGGGCTTCAGTTCGAACCTTCGTCTTAATGACTAAGCTCTCTCCTTAACCTTCCAGCACCGGGCAGGTGTCAGCACCTATACGTCGTCTTACGACTTTGCAGATACCTGTGTTTTTGATAAACAGTTGTTTGGGCCTATTCACTGCGGCTGGCTGTTACACCAGCACCCCTTCTTCCGAAGTTACGGGGCGATTTTGCCGAGTTCCTTAACGAGAGTTCTCTCGCTCACCTTAGTGTTCTCCACTCGACTACCTGTGTCGGTTTGCGGTACGGGTACGTTATCTCTCACTAGAAGCTTTTCTTGGCAGTGTGACTACAGAACCTTCGCTACTTTATTTCGCTCCTCATCACAACTTGTGCTTATTGAAAGCAAGCATTTAACTCACTCTCACACTTGTTGCTTGAACATGGGCTTCCAGCGCCATGCGTTCCTTGCCTCCTGCGTCCCTCCTTCGCTATTAACGATTTAACGCAGTACAGGAATCTCTACCTGTTGTCCATCGGCTACGCCTCTCGGCCTTACCTTAGGTCCCGACTTACCCTGGGCGGACGAGCCTGCCCCAGGAAACCTTAGTCTTTCGGCGGACAGGATTCTCACCTGTCTTTCGCTACTCATACCGGCATTCTCACTTCTAAACGCTCCAACTATCCTCTCGATTAGCCTTCACCGCATTTAGAACGCTCTCCTACCACGTGTATTACTACACATCCACAGTTTCGGTACTATGCTTAGCCCCGGTAAATTTTCGGCGCAGCGTCACTCGACTAGTGAGCTATTACGCACTCTTTTAATGATGGCTGCTTCTGAGCCAACATCCTAGTTGTCTACGCAACTCCACATCCTTTTCCACTTAGCATAGATTTTGGGACCTTAACTGGTGATCTGGGCTGTTTCCCTTTCGACTACGGATCTTATCACTCGCAGTCTGACTCCAGTGCTTTGATATCTGGAATTCGCAGTTTATCTGAATTCAGTAACCCCTGACGGGCCCTTCGTCCAAACAGAGCTCTACCTCCATTATCATCCTCGCACCAGGCTAGCCCTAAAGCTATTTCGGAGAGAACCAGCTATCTCCAAGTTCGTTTGGAATTTCACCGCTACCCACAGCTCATCCCCGCAATTTTTAACTTACGTGGGTTCGGTCCTCCAGTGCGTTTTACCGCACCTTCAACCTGGCCATGGGTAGGTCACTTGGTTTCGGGTCTACATCAACTAACTCTCTCGCCCTATTCAGACTCGCTTTCGCTGCGGCTCCGTCTTTTCTGACTTAACCTCGCTAGTTAACGTAACTCGCCGGTTCATTCTACAAAAGGCACGCCATCACCCTTTAATGGGCTCTGACTACTTGTAGGCACACGGTTTCAGGTTCTATTTCACTCCCCTTCCGGGGTTCTTTTCACCTTTCCCTCACGGTACTGGTTCACTATCGGTCACAAATTAGTATTTAGCCTTGCGAGATGGTCCTCGCTGCTTCAACCGGAATTCCTCGTGTTCCGGCCTACTCAGGATCCTGCTCAGTGTGCATTCGATTTCGCTTACGGGGCTCTCACCCTCTCTGGCTTACCTTCCCAGATAATTCTGCTATCTCTTGCACTACCTTATTACAGTCCTACAACCCCAAATGATAAATCACTTGGTTTGGGCTCTTTCCGTTTCGCTCGCCGCTACTTGGGAAATCGATTTTTCTTTCTCTTCCTGCAGCTACTTAGATGTTTCAGTTCACTGCGTCTTGCCCTAACTGACTATGTATTCATCAGCTAGTAGTATGATTGCTCATACTGGGTTCCCCCATTCGGATACCTCCGGATCATTGTGTACTTACCACTCCCCGAAGCATTTCGCTGTTAGTCGCGTCCTTCTTCGCCTTCTTGTGCCTAGGCATTCACCGTGCGCCCTTATTTACTTGACCTTACTCAAGATACTCTCTCGGTCGCTCTTGCAATCTGTTTATTATCTCTTTGATTGTGTCTCGGTTTTTTCTTGGATTATATTCAGTTTTCAATGTACTAACCAATGGATCTTTCGACCCAATGGAGGCTAACGGGATCGAACCGATGACCTCCTGCGTGCAAAGCAGGTGCTCTCCCATCTGAGCTAAGCCCCCAAATACTCTTTCGACAGTCAATAACTTCTGATGTCAATGGGCCTAAATGGACTTGAACCATCGACCTCACGCTTATCAGGCGTGCGCTCTAACCAGCTGAGCTATAGGCCCGTCTCTTGCGTATCTGTTTTTATTCTTTTTGAGGTACTACCCTCAAAACTAAACAATGTTCTCGCTCCGTGTGCTTCCGTTGCTCCTAGGCTTCCTCTAGTATTTCTACTCTCCACCTATTCGCTCTTCCTTAGAAAGGAGGTGATCCAGCCGCAGGTTCTCCTACGGCTACCTTGTTACGACTTCACCCTAATCATCTGTCCTACCTTAGACGGCTGACTCCCCGAAGGGTTATCCTACCGGCTTTGGGTATTACAGACTCTCATGGTGTGACGGGCGGTGTGTACAAGGCCCGGGAACGTATTCACCGCGGCGTTCTGATCCGCGATTACTAGCGATTCCAGCTTCATGCACTCGAGTTGCAGAGTGCAATCCGAACTGAGATTAGCTTTAAGAGATTCGCTTGCCTTCACAGGTTCGCTCCTCGTTGTACTAACCATTGTAGCACGTGTGTAGCCCAGGTCATAAGGGGCATGATGACTTGACGTCGTCCCCACCTTCCTCCGGTTTGTCACCGGCAGTCTCATTAGAGTGCCCAACTTAATGCTGGCAACTAATAATAAGGGTTGCGCTCGTTGCGGGACTTAACCCAACATCTCACGACACGAGCTGACGACAGCCATGCACCACCTGTCTTAGTGTCTCCGAAGAGAACTTCATATCTCTATGAATTGCACTAGATGTCAAGACCTGGTAAGGTTCTTCGCGTTGCTTCGAATTAAACCACATGCTCCACCGCTTGTGCGGGCCCCCGTCAATTCCTTTGAGTTTTAACCTTGCGGTCGTACTCCCCAGGCGGAGTGCTTAATGCGTTAGCTGCAGCACTGAGAGGCGGAAACCTCCCAACACTTAGCACTCATCGTTTACGGCATGGACTACCAGGGTATCTAATCCTGTTCGCTACCCATGCTTTCGAACCTCAGCGTCAGTTACAGACCAGAGAGCCGCCTTCGCCACTGGTGTTCTTCCATATATCTACGCATTCCACCGCTACACATGGAGTTCCACTCTCCTCTTCTGCACTCAAGAAAGGCAGTTTCAGATGCAATTCCCCGGTTGAGCCGAGGGCTTTCACATCTGACTTGTCTTCCCGCCTGCGTTCGCTTTACGCCCAATAAATCCGGACAACGCTTGCCACCTACGTATTACCGCGGCTGCTGGCACGTAGTTAGCCGTGACTTTCTGGTTGATTACCGTCAAATAAATAGCAGTTACTCTATCTATCCTTCTTCACCAACAACAGAGCTTTACGATCCGAAAACCTTCTTCACTCACGCGGCGTTGCTCCATCAGACTTTCGTCCATTGTGGAAGATTCCCTACTGCTGCCTCCCGTAGGAGTTTGGGCCGTGTCTCAGTCCCAATGTGGCCGTTCAGTCTCTCAACTCGGCTATGCATCATTGCCTTGGTAAGCCGTTACCTTACCAACTAGCTAATGCACCGCGGGTCCATCCTCTAGTGACAGCTCGAAAGCCGCCTTTCATAGCTAGATCATGTGATCTTACTTCTTATTCGGTATTAGCATCTGTTTCCAAATGGTATCCCAATCTAGAGGGCAGGTTACCCACGTGTTACTCACCCATCCGCCGCTCGCGCTTTTAGCTTCCTACCCGAAGGTATTCTGTTAAAATTGCTCGCTCGACTTGCATGTATTAGGCACGCCGCCAGCGTTCGTCCTGAGCCAGGATCAAACTCTCATTTTTAATGTTTGTTTGAATGTTTGCTCATTCGTTCCAAGATTTGCATCTCGGATTTATTTGCTTGCGAAATTGACTTCGCTTTTTTGTTTTGGGTTCTTACACCCGCACACTTTGCGAAAACATTGTTCAGTTTTCAAGGTACTACCCACTGACGTAAATAACTTACATCAGTGCTTCTTTATTTTAACAGAAGTATTTTCTTTTGTCAAGAAGTTTTTTCTGCCCCCTGTTGAAGAAGTTTTCAACTCCCTCAGCAGCGTTTATTATCTTACTAAACCTTCGAGCTCTTGTCAAGCCCTCTTGCTTAGTTTTTATTTCGCCGCCTTGCTCTCAAGCCTTTCGCTCTCTTGCCCGACGACAGTTATTAATATTACCAACTTGTCTCCCCTTTTGCAAGCTTTTTTTGCAAAAAAACAGGATGTTATTTCTAACATCCCTTAAAAAGCCTAATTCTTCAAGGGTTTTTCAATATGTGATAATAGCAAATTAATGCACTGATAAATGTCTCTTATATCAGTTTTGCACTCATGAATTACCCAATTATAGATAATTGCATAAACACCGTTAGCAACTAAATCGATTTGTCTAACTGAAAAAGCACCGCGCGGCCTCATGTAATTTTCAATTGCGATTGCGAATTCCTTGCGTAAGGTAATATAAAAATTTCTAGGGTCTTTGCTAATTAGCAACAAATTATAGTAGAAAATACGATTTTCTTTAATTTGTGTAAGCATTCGATAAAACATTCGGTTCATCGTCTCACCATTAAAACTACGCAAAGTTCTCTGCACTTGCAAAACAACCACTGACACAAACATATTCGGCATGTTGCTATAGTGATTATAAAACATTCCCCTATCAATCTGCGCTTTGCGACAAAATTCCGTTACAGTATATTTGTCACATATTTTCTTGCTCAAGTCCTTCTTAAGAATCTTTTCAGAGTATGGTATAGCCATGTTCTAATTCTCCTATTAAATTTATTGTAATCAATATATCAATAAAAGCGCTAACATGCAATAACTTTTTATTTAAAGTTGATTCTGCCCAAGCCCATTACAGCAAAATATTGTCCTATACAAATAAAAAAGCGAAGCTGCATTACAACTTTGCTTTTTTAAGTTAATGATTATTTTCCCGACGCTGCTTACGTTGGCGTTTAGCCTTACGAACTTCGTGGCGCTGCTCAACTTTGCGCTTTTGCGCCTTATCCTTTTGGATGGCTTGTTTAATCTTCTTCTTATAGCCTGGCTTGCGCTTTTTCTTGGCTTTTTTAACCAGACCATTCAGCTTATTATCAATTTTATGATTGGCAGCATTACGGTCAGTTCGGCGGTGATAGTGTTTACGTGGCACTAATTCACCATTCTTAATTTCGACAAAATCAAAATGGACGCCCATCTTTTCTAATCCGGCAATTCGGTTCATTTCTTCTTCACGAATTAAAGTAACGGCGTGTCCAGACAGACCATTACGGCCAGTCCGTCCAATTCGGTGAACAACAAAATCCAAGTCGCGCGGAATTTCATAGTTAATAACTAGACTAACACCATCAATATCGAGTCCACGCGCTGCCAAATCGGTGGCAACAACATACTGGAATTGTCCGGCTTCCACTTCCCGTAATGCACGTTTACGCTCACGCTCAGTGATACCACCATGAATTTTAGCCACTTTTAGGCCTTGAGATTGCAAATATTCAGTTAATTCATCAACTTTTTGCTTAGTATTAGCAAAGACAACTGCCAAATACGGCTGACCCATTGTCAATAACTGGTACAAAATCTTTTTGCGATTTTTAGAACCAACGTCTAGCAAATCATTCTTAATTGTTCCAGAAATAACGGTTGGATTATCAATGATAATTTGCTCAGGCTTAGCCATATATTTACGTAAAAAATTGCTCAATTGCACTGGAATCGTCGCTGAAAAAGCCGCAAACAGCAGCTCCTTCGGCATTCTTTGTGCGATAAAATCAACATCATTTAAAAAGCCCATGTCTAAGGTCATATCGGCTTCATCAATGATGAAATCCTTAACGTAATCCAAAAACAGCAGCTTCTTTTGAACAAAATCGTGCAGCCGCCCCGGTGTTGCAATAACTAGCTGCGGTTTATTGCTGGTAATCTTCTTTAATTGGCGTTCACGATCTGTCCCACCAGCTAAATGAGCAATCGAAATATTCAGCCCTGATGCATCCCGCAGTTGTCTTGCAACTTGATAAAGCTGCTCTGATAGTTCACGGCTCGGTGCGGTAATAATTGCATGCGTATATGCAAGTTCTGGATCAATGTCATTCAATACGGGCACCAAAAATGCATGCGTCTTCCCTGACCCAGTAACAGCCTGGACAACCGCATTCTTGTGCTCTAATAACACAGGAATAACTTCTTCCTGAACCTTAGTCGGCTGCGTAAAATTAATCTTGCTTAAACCAGCTTGTAATTCCGGCTTAAGTTTAGCGTCTTTAAAAATATTATTCATGTGTTTTTCGATATTCCTTAGTTACCTGTACCAATTCAGCAAAAATTTGCTTAACTTCAGCTAAATCTTGAGCATTGGCACCACTGGCTAAAGCATGACCACCACCATCATGCTTAGCTGCTAATTCGTTAATGACTGGACCCTTTGAGCGGTAGTGAACACGATAAGTGCCATCAGGCTTTTCAACAAAAACATTCCAGGCAATGATGTCCTTAATTCTGCCTGGTGTTGAAACCGTGCACGAGGCTTGACTAAAATCAGCCCCCAACTTATCGAGAGCTTCCTGCGTCAAAACTGCATAGGCAGCACCGCTAGGATCAACTTTCATATAATCGAGTACTTCTGCCTGCAATTTTGCCTGCACAAACGTGACGTCACTCATATTACGAGCAATTTCAGTAATATTAATCCCCGTAGCCGCTAATTTGGCAACAACGTTAAACGTATGCGCTGTAGTTTCAGGATACATAAACCGACCTGTATCGCCAACTATCCCCGCATATAACGGGTAAGCAACCTCAGCTGGCATCGGCAAATTTTCTGCCGCTAAAAAGTCCGCGATAATCTGCGAAGCAGCTGGTGCCTCATCATCGACATAACTCATATCAGCATACGGCTCAACATCTGGGTGGTGGTCAATCTTAATTAAGAAATCCCCTTGATCGTATAACTTATTGGCAATCCGTGCCGTATTGGCAGTATCCGTTGTAATGACCAGTGCGCCTTGATAGTCTGCCTTAGTTACCGGATCCATCTTGTTAATCCAATCAAGGTCTCCCTCATCATTTTCACCAGCACACAAAATGCGTTTGTCAGGAAAGTGCAACTTTAATGACCGCGCTAACCCAGCCTGTGAACCCAAGGCATCTGGGTCTGGGCTAGTATGACGGTGCAAAATAATTGTCGAATATTGTTCGATTTTTTGATATATTTCCGCAAAAGTGCTCATAATTACTCCTTCATCTATTAATTGTTTATCCTTTAGTTTACCAGAAAAGTCGCTCAATCTGAAAACAAGTCTAAGTTGACATCTTCAAAATCAGCTTCTGAAAAATCGGTGGCCGTCACTCCCAACAGACGAATGCCATTAGTAAGAAAACTATTGGCCAGCGGCTCAAACAATTCGCGGGCTGCTTGATAAATCTCGGTTGTATTACGCGTTGCATGTGGTAATTTTCGCCGTTTAGTCACAGTTACAAAATCATTATTGCGAATTTTTAGAACAATTGTATTGGCAAAAAAGTTACGCTCCTGCAGCTTTTCTTCCAAACTAGCAGCATAATTGCGAATGTTAGTTAGTGCTACCTGCTCATCAAAGACGCATGGCTCATAAGTCCGCTCAATGCCAATCGACTTACGATTATGTTCATCATCAGGAACAACCCGCGACAAGTCAATCCCGTTAGCATGCTCGGCCATCAAATAACCCATGCGGTTAAAATGCTTAATCAGTTCTCGCACATGGATCTGCTGCAGCCCCTTGCCAGTATAGATTCCCATCTGATGAAGACGTTCCTGCGTTCTGGGACCAATGCCATGAAAGTTCTCAATTTTTTGCCTTGCCAAAAAAGCTTTCGCTTCCTCAGGCAAAATAACCGTCCGTCCGAATGGTTTAG
Organism: Lactobacillus sp. ESL0680; assembly: GCF_029392855.1. Taxonomy (NCBI): domain Bacteria; kingdom Bacillati; phylum Bacillota; class Bacilli; order Lactobacillales; family Lactobacillaceae; genus Lactobacillus; species Lactobacillus sp. ESL0680. The sequence goes on from NZ_CP113945.1 coordinate 1,221,323, forward strand.
CATATTCTGAGCCCATTTTTGCTAAAAACTTATTATAGGTAGCACCAAAAGAACAATTCAGTCCCTCTTCCTTACGAATTCGCGTCTGCAAGTCAATTGCCAGTTGAACAGCCGAAGTTGAACCCAACTTATTCTCAGTTACATCTAAATAAGCCTCATCAAGTGCAATCGACTGCACCGAATCCGTAATTTCGTGCATCATTTCGTGAATTACTGCTGAAACTGCACGATATTTAGTAAAGTCTGGCCGCAAAAAGACCAATTTATCTGCTGGCACCAACCTGATTGCCTTAATTGACGGCATTGCTGAATGCACGCCATACTTACGAGCGACGTAATTTGCTGTTGCCACGACACCATGACCATGATTTTTTCGGGCATCTTGACCAATAATTAGCGCTTTATTTTTCAGCGCCGGATGATCACGCATTTCTACTGAAGCATAAAAGGCATCCATATCAATATGAATAATGCGCCGGTGTGTATCATTAAGCGGCAGCAAGTCATCACTTGGGCTAGTCATAAATCCAGTGTTCAGTTGCAGAGTCAAAGATCCGATCTGCAGCTTTTGGCCCCATGCGGTAAGGTAAATATTCTACTGGCTTTTTGCCAGCTTGATTATCTTGATGCCAAGCATCCTCAATCAGGTCAATAAACTTCCAGTAATTCTTCAATTCACTCCAATGGGTAAAATTAGTTGAGTCATTAACAAAAACATCGTGCAATAAACGCTCATAGCCATCCGGCACTTGAGCTAGTTCAGACTTAGCAAAAGTATAATCTAGGTTTTCACGGCGAATACCACTTGTTGAAATTTTCTTACCATTAATTGTAATGAAAATTTCCATCTGCGGGTCAATCACAATCGTAATATTGTTCGAATGTGCCTGACCATAAGGATTGGACATGTGCTTTAACACAATATCAATGCGGCTTTCCTTTTCCCTAAATTCTTTACCCGTTCTAAAGTAAATCGGCACACCAGCAACCGGACCCTTTTGAAATTTAACTTGTCCAGCTGCATAAGTTTCTGTTGTCGAATCCTCGGCAACATTCGGTTCCTGCTTATAGCCAAAGGTGGTGTCGCTGCCAAGATATTGTCCGCGAACGAAGTGCTGGTCAATTTCCGTCTTAGTCGGCATTACCAAACTATCAAGCAATTCTTGTTTAGCTTGGTGGATACTTTTGGCAGTCAAATCAGCGGGCTGCGGCATTGCCAGCAACGTAATAATTTGAAAAATATGGTTCTGCACCATATCGCGCAAGGCCCCAGAAGTTTCATAATATCCACCGCGAGCTTCAACACCAAGCCGTTCTGCTAAAGTAACCTGAATATTCTTAACATTGGCACTATTCCAAACATTTTTAATTAACGGATTGGTAAACCGTAATGGCAAAATATTCTGCACCATTTCCTTGCCCAAGTAATGATCGATTCGAAAGATGTCATCTTCGGCAAAAGAAGCAGTAATTTGCTCGTTTAGTTTTTCAGCAGAAGCAAGGTCACGTCCGAATGGCTTCTCAACAACTATTCTGTTAAAGCCCGTACTTGTCAGATGCTGGTCATTAATGTGTGTTGCAATCGTGCCAAAGAAGCGTGGCGCCATTGCCATGTAGAAGATCCGATTGCCTTGTGCACTATAGCGATCATCAAGTTCTTGTGCTAATTCTTTAAGTGCTTGATAATGTTCAACATTCGTCACATCATGAGATTGATAATAAAAGTGACTAACAAAAGCTTGGACATCGTTTTCACTGACTTCTTTGTGAGTTTCATGAATTGCATCACTGACTTGTTCACGCAGATATTCGTGCGTCCATGGCCGCCGCGCCGTGCCGATAACTGCAAAATTATCACGAATTAAGCCTTGCTCATATAAATTGAACAAAGCTGGATACAATTTACGATGGGCCAGGTCGCCGCTGCCGCCAAAAATAATCATTACAACTGGAATATTGTTCATAAGGGTACCCTTTCCTAAAATTAAACTTAAGTTAATTCCATTTTATACTATTTTGCATTCAAACATTAGTTTTTAGACAACTAGACTAATAATTTTTTAGCGCAAAATAAAAAGCGTCAATTGACGCTTTTATTTAGATTTTTTATTCTTCAGTAGAATCATCGTCTGACTTTGGCTCTGCTTCAGTAGGCTTATCAGCAGGTTCTACTGGTTTTTCTTCCTTTGCAGGTTCTTCCTCAGCTGGCTTCTCAGTAGTATTAGCTTCAGCAGCTGGCAAAATTTGTTGGACAGCCATCCGACTAAAAGTCAGGTAGATACCATCAGCATCAACAACAACTGTCTTGTCATTAGTATCAACAGAATCAATCTTGGCATGCAAACCGTCAATTAAAATAACGTTGTCGCCCTTCTTCAATTGATTCATCATTTCCATTTTCTTTTGTTGTTGCTTCTTTTGCGGCTTAATCATTGTAAAGTACATGAAAGCAATTAAAACGATAAAGATAATAATCATCACAAAGCTGCTATTGCCGTTACCTGCAGCAGCTAAAAATAAAGTATTCACTTCTACACCTCATAAATTTCAAAAATATATTAACTTCTTAATTATACATAAATTTATCAGCATTTGCACTACTCATTAGGAATCGGCAAGCCCAACTGCAAATATGCTTTCTCGGTTACCATGCGTCCACGCGGCGTCATTAAAATAAAGCCGCGCTGCAGCAGGTATGGTTCATATAGTGATTCGATTGTTTCTACATCTTCACCACTATTAGCTGCTAGCGTCCGCACGCCGACTGGACCGCCGTGATAATTTTCAATCATTACCCGTAAAATCTTGCGGTCGGTCTGATCCAGCCCCTCACCGTCAACCTGTAATTGCTTGAGAGAACTAGCCGTTGTGGCAAAGGAAATTACTTTTTCACCCTTAACTTCCGCAAAATCACGCACCCGTCTAAGCAGTCTGTTGGCTACTCGCGGCGTGCCACGCGACCTACGCGCTAATTCATGAGCGGCTTCTGGTGCAATCTCAATCTGAAACACATTGCTTGAACGCTGAATAATCTGCTCCAATTCATCAACCTGGTAATACTGTAAATGTTCAACAATCCCAAAGCGATCACGCAAAGGTGCCGACAATTGCCCAGCTAAAGTCGTCGCACCAACCAAGGTAAACGGCGGCAGCGGCACGTGAACCGCATGGGTTGTTTGTCCCTCACCAATCACAATATCGATATAATAATCTTCCATTGCTGAATAGAGTACTTCCTCAATCGGTTTTGCCAAACGATGAATTTCATCGATAAATAGAACATCCCCCGGATTGAGGTCGGTCAATAACGCTACCAAATCGCCAGCTTTTTCAATCGCTGGACCACTGGTACTCTTTAAATTAACACCCAATTCATTTGCAATCACAAATGCCAAAGTCGTTTTCCCGAGACCCGGCGGCCCGTAGAGTAGCACATGGTCAAGTGCTTCATCACGCTGTTTAGCAGCTTTAATATAAACTGCCAGCTCTTTTTTAACCCGCTTTTGCCCCAAATAGTCGTCTAAACGCTGTGGTCTTAGCGAAAATTCGGTCTGCTGCTCGCTCAGTCCCTGACTTTCACCAGAAACAATTGAATCATCATTATCTGTCACCAGTTTCACTTCCTTTGAACACGTTACAACTTATTATAACAAGAACTACTTCTTTAAGAGAAGGGCTAGACCCTTTTTAATATACTGGTCCGCACTTGTTGCATCTTCCTTGGCCAATTTAGGTGCCACTCTGTCGACTTCCTTTTGAGTGTAACCAAGAGCAAGAAGGGCTAGCAACGCATCATTAAGTTCCGGTGTGATTTCTTGATCGGCAATCTTATCAACCCGCTGCACAAAGTCACCGAGCTTGCCCTTCAGGTCAAGCACAATCTGTGACGCGGTCTTTTTGCCAACACCAGGGAAACGGGTCAAATACTTAACTTCGCCCTGCTCAATGGCTTCAGCTAGCGAATTACTATCTTCAGCTGCCATGATTGCAAGTGCTGACTTGGGACCAATGCCACTGACACTAAGCAATTTCAAAAAAAGTTCCTTATCTTCTTCACTTTGAAAACCATATAAGGTAATGCCCGTGTCACGAACTACTTGTTCAATATAAACTTCAGCCTGTTCATCCTGCTGATAAGCAAATGGGGTGGGACTATAAATCTTATAACCCACACCATTAACATCGAGCACAATGTAATTAGGCATAATCTTGGTAATAATGCCCTTTAAATATTCATACATTAATTATTTTTCCTTTTTAAACATTTTATTCAATTCACTCTGCCGTAGATGAACTAGAACTAGATTACCGCGGGCATCATGATAAGGGTCAGGCGTTTGCCTTAATTCTGTCAACAATTCACTGGCTTCTGCATCTGCTAGCTTAATCCGCCCCGTAATTTCTTTTTCAGCTTGCCGTGCCGCAATTCGCTTAATCAAGTTGGCAGTATCAGTTTCGTCAACATTCAAAAAGCTATCCAAAATTGAACGAATTGCTTCTTCAGGATTGCTCTTAATCCATGTCGGATAAGACCGCAGAATAAATGTGTCACTGCCAAATTCTTCTAAAAACAAGCCAATCTGATTAATTTCTGCCAAATTATCCTTAATTTGAAGAAAATCCAGATTGCCAAATGAAAGTGTCAGCGGCGTCAACAAGCCTTGCTGGGTAATTTTTTGTTGGGTAATTGTTTGCTCAATTGTAACAAAGCGCAGCAGACGTCTAACAGCAACCTGATCCACCAAGTATAAGTCTTCACCATTTGCGGCAACCAAATAAGTTCTTGTTTGACCAACCAAAGTTAATTCAGGAAGATTGTTAGCTAAAACTTCATCCCCAGTTGAAACAACTGCAGCATTACCTGCACGCTTAACAAATGGCGGTAACTGCGTTTGCCGTGCGACATTGTCATGCCAAGTTTTGGTAATAATATAGCGGTCATCCTCACGTGGCGCTGTCAAATCCACATATTGCGTGTGCTTAGGCGTTGCAATCTTAGCGGCATGACTTTCATGCACCTCATTAGCAGGAATAGTCCGCTTAGTATCCACAACATTTTTATTTAAATTAAATTTAAGCTGGTCAACTAATGTCTCTTGCTTTGCTGCGGTCAAGTTAGCTAGCCCATCACCTTGGTTATTTTCTTCTAAAAGTGTAGTGCTAATCGCATTCGTAATTAAGCGGCTAAGTTCACTTTCCTTCGACAAGCGTACCTCCTGCTTAGTGGGATGCACGTTAACATCAACTAGCAGCGGGTCAACTTCAATCTTCACAATCGCAATTGGGTAATGTTTAGCAGTCAAATGCGTGCCATATCCTGCCATCACGGCAGCTGCGAGCTTGAAATTTTTAATATAACGGCCATTTAGCAAGATTGAGACAAAATTGCGCGTTGAGCGAGTTAATTCTGGTTTCGATATTAAACCAGTAACCGTAAAATCGTTGTCGCTGCTGCTAAATGGCAGCATTTTTTCGGCAATATGGCGGCCATAAACACTAGAAACTGTCTGCTGTAAATTACCATTACCAGCAGTTCGTAATAAAACACGCCCTTCATTAGTTAGCGTCAAAGCCAAGTTGGGATAGCCCAAGGCAATGCGGTTAACAATATCAACAATTTTCATGATTTCGGTACGGGGACTGCGCAGATACTTTAACCGCGCCGGCGTGTTGTAGAACAGGTCCTTAACCGTAATTTGCGTACCCTTTTTAGCAGCGGCATCTTCCTGCAGCGTTTTCGCACCGGCAGTAAATTCGGCTCGTGTCCCCGCTGCTTCATTAGTATTAGTTAAAATTTCTACATGGCTAACCGCTGCAATCGAGGCCAAGGCTTCCCCACGAAAGCCCAAGGTACCAACATTAAACAGGTCACGTTCGTTGGTAATTTTGCTTGTCGCGTGCCGGGTAAAGGCAAGGTCAACTTGATCGCTGGCAATTCCCGAACCATTGTCTTGAACAACGATTTCCTTTAGGCCGGCATCAATAAAATCAATCCGAATCCGGCTGCTGCCAGCATCGATTGCATTTTCGACCAATTCCTTAACCACACTCGCCGGTCGTTCAATTACTTCTCCGGCCGCAATCTGGTTAGCTAACGTTTCCGATAATTCATGAATTTGCGCCATGATTAATGCTCATCCTTCAAGTCTTCCTGCCAATTTGCAACCAGCTGCATTACTTCAAGCGGTGTTTTATCAGCTAGATAAAGATTAGAAATTTCATCAAGGATATCTTTTTCCTTGCCTGTAACTTCATTTGCTGGCTCATCAAGGTCATCGCCCACAGCTGCTTCATCAGTATTAAACAAATCTAATTGTGTCGCTGCCGGACCTAAGTTGCTGCCTTGAGCTTCAAGCCGCTTTAACAATTTGGTTGCTTCACGCAAGACTTTGCGCGGCAATCCCGCTAATTGCGCTACATGAATGCCGTAACTCTGATCCGCTGGTCCTGGTAGAATTTTATGTAAGAAAATCAACTTACCATTTTCTTCGGTTGCCCCAACGTGAATGTTCTTGAGGTGAGGCAGCTTTTGTTCCATTGCCGTTAATTCATGGAAGTGCGTCGCAAACAAAACCTTCGCGCCAACTTCATCATGTAAATATTGGACAATTGCGCCGGCTAGGGCCATCCCGTCATAGGTTGCCGTACCACGGCCAATTTCATCAAATAATACCAAACTGCGCTTAGTAGCTGCTTGCAATGCCGCATTGGCTTCCGTCATTTCAACCATAAAGGTACTTTGACCCGAAATCAGGTCATCTGCAGCCCCAATTCGCGTGAATATCTGGTCAAAAATCGGCAGCTCAGCACTATCTGCTGGCACAAACGAACCGACCTGCGCCATTACTGCAATCAGCGCCATTTGTCGCATGTAAGTACTCTTACCAGACATGTTCGGACCAGTAATTAAGAAAATATTGGTATCTTCGTCAAGCTTGACATCATTAGGAATGTAGGCGCCCGCCTTCATCACCTTTTCAACTACGGGATGACGTCCTGCAATAACCTTCACATCTTGATTGGCAGTATGGAACACGGGCCGACAATAATTATTTTCTTCGGCAACTTGCGCAAATGAACAAAAAACATCAAGACTGGCTAGTTGTGCAGCTAATTTTTGTAAAGCAGCAATGTACTTCTTGACTTCTTCACGCAACTTAACAAACAAATCATATTCCAAATCTGTCGACTTGGACTGTGCTTCCAAAATTAAGTTTTCGTGCTCCTTTAATTCCGGCGTGATATAACGTTCCGCATTGGTTAACGTTTGCTTACGGGTATAACGATCTATCGGCACCTTACTCTTGTTAGAGTTCGTCACTTGAATGTAGTAACCAAAGACCTTGTTATAACCAACCTTGAGGTTATCAATTCCCGTCTTTTGCCGTTCCGAAACTTCCATTTCGGCTAACCACTTTTTACCATTATTCATTGCATCGTGGTAACGATCAAGCTGGCGATCAACGCCAGGACGTATAAGCCCACCATCAGTAGTCACAATCGGCGGCTGGTCAACAATTGTCGTCGTAATTAATTCCGCAACGCCCTTTAACGGATCAATCTTAGTGGCAAAATCTTGCAAAACCTTGCTGTCTGCATCCTGCAATGCCGTCAAAATTGTCGGTACTGCCTGCAAAGAATGAGCTAGCTGCAATAATTCACGGGCGTTAACGTTGCCAAAGGCAATCCGACCCGTCAATCGTTCCAAATCATAAACGCCCTTGAGAGCATCAATGATGTTTTCGCGGGTAAAATAACCATCAAGTAAGGCTTGCACCATTTCTTGGCGTTTAGTCAGTTGGTCAACTGATAATAGCGGCCGCGCTAGCCACTGCTTAAGCAGACGTCCACCCATTGCTGTATGAGTCTTATCAAGAACCCAGAACAAGGAGCCCATCTTTTTGCCAGTTTTCGCAGAAGCTGTTAATTCCAAATTGTTCTGCACCGTGTGCGACATTTGTAAATACTGACTGACTTCATAGCTTTGTGCCACCTGCAAGTGTGCCAAACTGCGCTTCTGCGTCGTCAGTAAGTAGCCAACTAACTGTTGAACCGCTGCTTTTTCAACATGATTAGTCAAATTTTGTTCAACGAAAGACACTTCGGCATGCTTTTCAGTTAATTCAACTGGTGCCGAAACCGTAATATTGGCTTTATCGAAAAATTCACTGTCGGCATCACTTAAATGCCCATTATAAACAACCTCGCGTGTGCGCAACGACAACAATTCATTCGCTACGGCCGCAAATGTTTTTAAGTGCGTCGCAAAAATTTCACCGGTTGACAAATCACTATAGGCTAAGCCGAAGCCGCTCTTAGTTGTCACTACTGACGTTAAATAATTGGCATCTTTGGCTTCACTTGGCTTGTCATTCATCCGCGTACCTGGCGTTACCAGCTGGATAATTCCCCGCTTAACCATTCCTTTGGCATCCTTAGGATTTTCCAATTGCTCACATAAAGCGACTTTATACCCCTTCTCCACCAAAGTATCAACGTAAGAATCAACCGCAACGTGCGGCACACCTGCCATTGGAATTGGATTTTCACTCTTATTCGAGCGGTGCGTCAAGGTCAATTCCAAAATCTGGGCACCCTTAACCGCATCATCCTCAAATAATTCATAAAAGTCACCGACGCGATAAAAAAGGAAGGCATCGGGATATTGCTTTTTAATTTCGTAATATTGCTCCATCATCGGAGTTGTACTTGCTTTGGCCATTTATTCCTCTTCTTCTTTGCTATTACTGCTATATTATACGCTATCTCTTGGGGCAAAAGAAAAAAGACCACTAGTTAATGATCTTTTTCTTAAGTTTGCTTGAAACAACATTGCTTATCAAGTTGTCTACTATAACTATGTAAAAATAACTAGCTAATAAAATTTTTTCAAGCTTATTAATTAGTCAACGATACAATGCAACTACTAGTTTTTAGGCTAAAATTAAAGTGCAAAATTAATTTATATTTTATTATTATATATAAATACAAGTAAATATATTTTTTAATAATCAAAAAGTAACAAATCCACATTTATAAGCTTTTTTGAGCATTTTAATTGTCTTGTATGTATCTATCAAATATAATTAAAAATACGAGTTTAAGCAATACTTATATTGGTATCTAATTTCTTAAACTTAAAAATAAATATATGTATACAAAAAATCGTTTCTCATAGGTAGTACGAGCAACGATTTTTTTGTTTATTTGTTAAAAAGATATAAAATAAAAAGGGGAGGATAAAAGATCAATCTAATTAATTAAGCAAGATTATCACAGTATTAAAGAAAAATTCAAGTACAATTTGGACAGTTAATATTTGAATTTAAATTCAATCACTATGCTAATCAAACGTTATACCATCTTGCTAAATATTTTACTATATAAGACCAACTTATTTGCTTTTTAATAAAACCGCTTTAACTAAAAATTGGACAGACTTTAGAATTAAACACGGTACCAAACCAATAAAGGCAAATACCTGTCAACTATAGGTAAATTATTAATCAAGATTTTTATAATCACTTAAAAGTTTTATACCCAAATTAAGGAGCGTTAATTATGAAAACAATAAAGAACGTTTTATACGCACTATCAGTATTTGTATTACTATTCATTAGTGGTCCGCCTGCTTACGCAGCTACGGCTAAATTTTACGAATATTCCGGCACAGACTTAATCAAACAAGACTATTACGAAATCAAACAAAAGAAGGCATTCAAATATAACTTAAATGGAAAGCAAGCTTATAATTCTGCTGCCTTTGTTCCTGAACGTAATAACTTTGTTGGTTATAGTTGGCCTGATAAAAATAATATTACCTATACTACAGACGGAACACCGCGCCAAGCCGCATTAACAGATGACGCTGCGCAACGGATCAATAGTATGAATATTGTAAAATTAGCACCTTCTGCAAGTAATCCTGATATTACCATACATTATGTCAGTCAAGAAAAGATCAATAGCTTTAACAGTGATCCTAACCACGATCCAAATATTATGGCCTTAGGCCTAACAGTATATGGAAATGTCTGGCTGACGTCTAATAAGTATGCGCCTAAAACGTTTATTCACGTTAATGTTTACGTCAATAAAGAAGAAAACAACTCAGGCTATAGCTTATCTAACAGAGTTAAATGGCGTTTAGATTATCGTAATGAAGCAATTATTATTCATGAATTTGGACATGCTTTAGGCCTAGATCACAGTAATAATTATTCAAATTTAATGTCTCCAAGCAACTCTCAATTTAGTGAAAATGCGATGAAAAATCATACGCAAATTCTCGATCAAGATTTTTATAATCGGCTTAGAACACTTTATACAGAAAATTAACTAAAACACTATTTAACAAAATATCGATAAGACAAGCTTTGCTTATTAACACTAGTCCTTTAATAAGGTACTCTACTTTATCTTGCTCTGTTATACCCTAAGGGCAAAAATAGTTTCAACAATTATAAATTGGTAACTAACATAAAAGTAAACTCTTCTGAGTAAACAGAAATAGACATTACTATTGATGTTATATATGGTACTTTCATAATTATCACAATTAATATATAACAAAAAATATTCGAATGCAAGTAACTTTTTAAAATTATCTAATATTTATTTACTATTTTAACTTTATTATTTACGATAACATATATACGTAAATAAATACTGCTATATCAGCATTTTCTCTACTTCAAAATCTTTTTCCTCGCATTTTAATATACACGAATATTGAAATTGCTTACATTTATTAAATAACAATTCTATATATTTATTGGAATTATATTTTGTATAAAAATAGATATTACTTTTTTAACATCTAAATTAAACTCACAAAAGTCAGCATTACCAATAAAAAAGACCATCAACTTGATGGTCTTTTTTTCTTGAAATTAAATAAATTATTATTGAACAAGCCGCCTTTTAGCAGAGTGTCTGCCGACAAACTTAACTATTAATTCTCACCACACAAAAAAGCCGCTCGTTTGAGCAGCTTTTTTAATTAGTATTTATCTAAAATTACATCATTCCAGGAGCGCCGGCACCAGCACCTGCGTCAGGTGTAGCTGGCTTATCTTCAGGAATTTCTGCAACTACAGCTTCAGTAGTTAAGAGAAGTGCAGCAATTGAAGCAGCATTTTGCAAAGCTGTCCGTGTAACCTTGGTTGGGTCAATAATACCAGATTCAACCATGTTCTCCCAGTTACCATTAGCAGCATTGTAGCCGATTTCGTTGTCTTGCTTTTCAAGTTCGTTCAAGATAACTGAACCATCTTCACCAGCGTTTTCAGCAATTTGGCGAACTGGTGCACTCAAAGCACGTAAGACAATGTTGATACCAGTTTGTTCATCAACAGTATCACCTTTAAGGTCTTTAACAGCTGATTCAACATCAACTAAGGCAGTACCACCACCGGCAACGTAACCTTCATCAACAGCAGCACGAGTTGAGTTCAAGGCATCTTCAATTCGGTAACGACGTTCCTTCAATTCGGTTTCAGTAGCAGCACCAACGTGGATAACTGCAACACCACCAGTTAATTTAGCCAAACGTTCTTGCAACTTCTTCTTGTCAAAGTCAGAAGTAGTTTCATCGATTTGCTTTCTAATTGAATCTTCACGATCCTTGATTGCTTCATCAGAACCAGCACCATCAACAATTGTAGTTGAGTCTTTAGTAACTGTAATCCGGCGAGCTTGACCTAATTGGTCAAGTGAAGTGTCCTTCAATTCAAGACCCAAGTCTTCAGTAATTACAGTACCACCAGTCAATGCAGCGATATCTTGTAATTGCTCCTTGCGGCTATCACCAAAGCCAGGTGCCTTAACACCAACAACGTTGAAAGTACCACGAACCTTGTTCAAAACAAGTGTTGGCAATGCTTCACCATCAATATCGTCAGCAATGATTAACAATGACTTGCCTTGTTGTACAATTTCTTGCAATAATGGCAAAATGTCTTGAATGTTAGAAATCTTCTTGTCGGTAATCAAAATGTATGGATTATCGAGGTCAGCTTCCATCTTATCGTTGTCAGTTACCATATATTGTGACAAGTAACCACGATCGAATTGCATCCCTTCAACAACTGATAATTCAGTTTCAATACCACGAGAATCTTCAATAGTAATTACACCATCGTTGCCAACTTTTTCCATTGCATCGGCAATTAAATTACCAACTTCTTTAGAAGCACTTGAAACAGCAGCAACTTGAGCGATTTGGTCTTTTGAAGAAACTGTATGGCTGATCTTGTGTAATTCATCAGTTACAGCCTTAGTAGCCTTTTCAATTCCGCGGCGAACACCAACTGGGTTAGCACCAGCAGTTACGTTCTTCATTCCTTCACGAATAATTGCTTGGGTCAAAACAACGGCAGTAGTTGTACCGTCACCAGCGATATCGTTGGTCTTTTGAGCAGCTTCAGCAACTAACTTGGCACCCATGTTTTCGTAATGGTCCTTCAATTCAATTGCCTTGGCAATTGTAACACCATCGTTAGTGATTTCTGGGTTGCCGTATGATTGCTCTAAAACAACGTTGCGTCCCTTAGGACCAATAGTTGTCTTAACAGTATCAGCTAGCTTGTCAACACCCTTTAATAGGGAACGTCTTGCGTTTTCTGAAAATTTAATATCTTTTGCCATTTTCATTCGCTCCTTAATTACTTAACAACTGCTAAAATATCTTTTTCGTGAAGAACTAAGTATTCTTCGCCTTCATGTTTAACATTAGTGCCAGAGTACTTATCGTATAAAACGACGTCGCCCTTCTTAACAGTCATTGGAATCTTGTCGCCAGTTTGGGTATAAGTACCTTCACCTACAGCAACAACTTCACCTTCAGTTGGCTTTTCTTTAGCATTTGATGCTAAGACGATGCCGCCAACAGATTTTTCTTCTTCTTCTTTAACTTTTACGATCACGCGATCACCGATTGGTTGTAACACGATTGCCTCCTAAAATTAAATTTGATAATTTTTATTTTCTTTATATCAGTTAGCACTCTTATTAGCTAAGTGCTAACTTACAAATATGATAATAACCTCTTTTGCCAAAAAATGCAAGAAAAATTAGCACTTTTTTACTTAAAGTGCTAATTTTATTTTTTGCAAACTCTTAACCCGCATAACTTCGCATATAATTCAATATTTTTTTGATTAATTCAGCCACAACAAAACCCCTGAGATTAACTTCAGGGGTTCCTATTAACTAATATTTATGAAAGAAATACTACCAAATTAGTACGCGCTTCTTGGGCGATAGCCACATGCCATCAGTCTTCTTAACCTTAAAGACCTTGTAAAAGTCCGGTTGGCACTGCACTTGGACATTAGCCCGCAAAGCATCAGGAGAGTGAACATCGTTGGCAAGCAAGTATTGCGTCCATTCTGGACTTGCTTTTATTCGCCAAATTCGGGCGTAATTTTTAAAGAGTTCACGTAAGCTAACATGATCTTTCTTAGCTGCAGCTATGGCTACGGATAAGCCACCTTGATCGGCAATATTTTCCGATACTGTCAGCTTACCGTTAACCTTTTTACCGCCATACTTAATACCATCGAATAATTTGATTTCTGCATTAACACGCTTATTAAATGCTGCGTGATCTTTTTTAGTCCACCAATTATGCAGACTGCCATACTTATCAAACTTAGCGCCATTATTGTCAAAGGCATGAGAGATTTCATGACCAACAACTGTACCAATGCCACCCAAGTTAGTAGCCTCACTTTGCTTCTTACTATAAAATGGAGCTTGCAAGATAGCGGCAGGAATATTGATATCATTTAAGCTAGAATCATAAAAAGCATTAACTTCATCACCAGTAATGCCCCAGTCATCACGATCAACTGGTTCATCTAACTCTGAGACCATTTCTTTAGTGTCCTTGATATCCATTGCTTTTTGATTAGCATACAAACTGCCGCCTTGGCTTGCTGGGACTACTTTTATATCATCATAAAAGTCGCTAACATCGCCTGGGTACCCGACCTTGACCTTCATTGCCTTTAATTTAGCAATTGCTTTTTGTCTGGTTGACTTAGACAGCCACTTATTTTTTTGCAAACGTTGTTCGTAAATTTTTAAAATTTGCTCAACCATCTTAGTGACATCTTTTTTAGCAGCAGGGCCAAAATAAGTTTCACCATAATATTCACCTATTAGGTCATTATATTCACTATTTGTAATTGCAAAAGCCTGCTTTGCAGTTGAAGGCAATTCTTTTTGACCAGTTTCTGCCTGCGCAAATGGAGCGCTAGCGTCAATAAATTGCTGTGACAAATCCCCGGCAACGCTATTAATGAATTCAACAATCATCCAGCCCTTAATTTCAGCGAAGTTATCCTTATTAAGCAGCCCATTAACATTATTCAAAAAGTCTGGATCCGTGACAATAATCTGATCAGGTTCTTTGCCGATTGCTCCCTTTAAAAATCCAGCCATATCAAAGTTGCCAAATTTTGCTTCAAAATCTTTGACACTCATTGGATGATAATTGCTAGTTACTTCAGCACTATCTTCAGCTGACTTAGTGTTTTGAACGATCTTACTATCAAACTTAATTGCGTTTTCGGCATAAGTAGTGGCTTCATCTTCCGGCACGCCAGCTAATTTTAATAGGTTGATAGATTGTTTTTGATAAATATCAAGTAACTTTTTCGAATTGGGATCCTGATAGCTAGTGGCGTCAGATAAAATCGTTCCCGCAGAGCCAAAGTAGAGGGCATTCTTGCGGGCGTTTTTCAAATCAGGCTCAACCTCCCAGCCAATCGGCAGCGGCATCATTTCATTAAATAATTTTGCAGCGTTGGTATTAAAATCAGCAAAATCCTTAATATTTTCCAGTTCTGCCAAATCCTTCTTGATTGGCTGAGCACCGTCACGGTTGCGTTGATCCATATCTAAAGCTTGCTTATAAAAATCAACGGCTTTGGCAAAATTAGGGATATTCGGCAATGGCTTTTTGCCATTAGCAAAAGCTGCCATATCTTGGCTTAATTCAGTATTTACCTTAGTTGAAAGCTCGTTAAAAGTACCTGTACTAACACCATCAGCTGGAATTTTAGCTTGCTTTAACCATTTAGAATTAATAGCTAAATACAAGTTGTCTTGCGGACGCATACCAACTTTGGGTTTAAGTAAGCTGCCAATGCCCCCACGTTGTCCTTTAACTTGCTTACTGCGATGTTGCGTTTTACCTTTACTAGTGGCAGCTAAAACCGGCTGACTGAGATAATTACTAGTATTAGTTAAAACAAGAGACCCACTCATTATAATAGCAGTCAATATTGCTATTATTTTCGATTTTTTCTTCATTTACTTACCTCATGTACAAATAACTTAATTATTTTAGTTTTATTATAGCAATATTTGACTGCAACAAATATATTTTTTTGTGCAAAGTATTCTTCATTGCAGCTTCAATTTAATCAGTTGCTTGGCACACATAATGTATAAAGAAATAATCATTGCACTAACAGCGATTACAAAAATCAAATGTCCATCCACCTTGACCAAAAAGCCGCTAACTACTGACATCATTGGACCCATCATTCTTGTTAAAGTTGTTGACGCCGAAGTTACCATCCCGCGATATTCTTTTTTGGTTAGTGCTTGCACAATTGTGAAAAAGTTAGCCTGTGACCACACACTGCCGACTGATACTAAGACATAACCAATCGTCACTAGCCAAAATGAATGCAGTCCTAGCATGACACTAAAACCAATTAAAATAACTAAACCACTGATTAGCAGCTGCGAGCCAACTGTAAATCTTTGATTAAAATGTAAATAAATAAAATTTGCAGTAATTCCAGCAACTGAAGCTACTGTATAAAAGATACTAATCTGCGTAACCGATATTTGCATCGTTTGTTTTAAAATGAACGTTAACATTGGCACTACAACTTGAAAACCTAAATTAGCTGCCAAAAAGCCAATAATTAACCATTTTAAGTGAAAGTCATGCCAAATAAATTGCAATCCCGCAATAGTTTTATGAGCAATATTTTTAGTTGTAGCTATCGACTTTTCTTCCGGTAGCTCCTTAATTGTTACTGCTAAATATGCAAAACTAACGCTATCCAATAAAAAGCCAGTAAAATAGCCGACTAGATTAATTATCAGGGATGCAATTCCGGGACCAAACATACGCTGAACTGAAGAAATCAGCCCAACACTTCCCGATACCTGAGCCAACTCTTGTGGAGATAAATCTTGGGCAATCATGGTCTGATAACCAACCCAAGATAGTAAGTCAAAAAAGCCAAAAGCAAAAATTATTACCAAAATGCTCCACAAAGGTAAGTGATTGTTAATCATTATTGGTACAAATAATGCCAAAATCATTTGCATCACTAACGCAGTCAGCATTACGTTCTTTTGGCAATAGACATCAAAGAGTGCGCCAATTACCAAGCCAAATAACGCAGTTGGCAAATATTCCATTGCACTGAGCAATCCCATTGTTACTGATGAATGATTATGAATGATTAATCGTCAGCATTAACAGCGGTACCGCAAACGTGTAAAACTGGTCACCAAATCCTGATACTGCATACCCTAACAATAATTTTCGTTTATTATTAAAATTTTTATTCTTCATTTCCTCGATTATCCATAAAAGCTGTATTATTTTTTAACAAAACAATACAGCTTCTACTTCTGCATCGATTACACTTGCAATTTTGATTGTAACCACCTCTACTTTACTAAAACAAAAAAAGCCATTTACACAAGTGTAAATGACCTTAAGTTAAATATTCTTTTCATTATCCTTGTCGGCATCAAGGAAATAAATTAACGTTTGTAATTCAGTTGCCAAATCAACATTCTGAATCCGAATTCCAGTCGGAGCAGACAAGCGAATTGGCGTGAAATTCATTATTCCCTTAATTCCTGATTCGATCATTTCATCAGCTGTTGCCTGTGCAGTTTCAGCTGGAACCGTCAAAATTGCAATCGAAATCTGTTGATCGCTCAATTGCTTTTTCAATTCGCTCATGCTATAAACTGGCACACCACTTAAAATTTTGCCGGTAATTTCTTCTTTAATATCAAACGCACAAGAAATACGAATGTTGTTGCTTCTCTTAAAGTTGTAATTAAGCAAGGCATGCCCTAAATTACCAACACCAACCAAGGCAACATTAGTCAACGTATCTTGATTCAAAATCTTTTTAAAAAATGATAAGAGGCTCTTAACATCGTAGCCGTAGCCACGCTTGCCCAGTGCGCCAAAGTAAGAAAAATCACGTCTAATTGAAGCACTATCAACCTGGACTGCTTCCGACAATTCGGTTGAAGAAACTTTTTCTTTGCCACTCTCATTTAAAATAATTAGATAGCGATAGTAGAGTGGCAATCTCTTTGCTGTCGCTGTCGGAATTTTTATCTTTTCCATTTTTCAAACGGCCCCCAACTTTTATTTGTGAATAAAGCACTAATCAGTCTTATTTTACTCGCAAAATCACATTTAATGCAAATATTTTTTCACAATCTATTCAATTCTATCATAGAAAAGCCTTGTAACTAATAAATGTAGGCCTCTTTTATCCAAGCAAATAATTTAACAAGACCACTTAATAGATTAATCTTCCCTCTTATCATGTTATTGGCACCACTTGCCTTAATTAAGCAGACAAACCTCCTATCCCCGCTTAAAATTGCTATAAACAAATGAATAGGAGTCAACAATGTTACTTGAAACACAAAAACTAATCCAGCGTAATTCACAACTCAAATAATTTTCTTTTTTCTTACCTATAAAGATACACCAGAATTTCAGCTCTTATGCTAAAATGGTCTCTAGGTGAAAATATATGATAATTGCACAAGGGCACGATTTAGAAAAACAATTCGGTGCCAATACTCTATTTAAAAACGTTAACTTTTCAATTGATGCAAATGCGCGGATCGGACTTGTCGGGGCAAACGGTGTCGGCAAGACGACACTGCTTAAAATTATGACCGGCGAAGAAGACGCAACCCATGGTGAATTTACAATCAACAAAAACATTGCTGTCGGCTACATCGCTCAGGAAAATAGTCTCGATGAAAATAAAACCATCTGGAACGAGATGCTGGATGTTTTTGCCCCATTAATTAAAATGGGTGAAAATATCCAAACAATGCAGGAGCAGATTGCCAACCATCCTGAAGATGAGGCCTTGCTCAAGCAATACGACCAGATGCAGTTCAACTTTGAACAGCAAGGCGGCTACACTTACCAATCTGATATTAAAAGTATCCTGAACGGCTTTAAATTTCCTGAAGATACGTGGACTAAGGTAATTGGCAGTCTTTCTGGCGGTGAAAAAACTCGTCTAGCTTTTGTTAAGCTGCTGCTGCAAAAGCCGCCACTATTGCTGCTTGACGAGCCAACCAACTACCTTGATTTAGATACATTGGACTGGCTAGAAAACTTCCTTAAAGGTTATTCTGGCGCTATTTTGGTAGTCTCTCACGACCAGTACTTTTTGGATCATTTGGCTAACCAAATTTTTGAATTACAATTTGGTAAACTGACCGCCTTCAAGGGCAACTACTCTGATTATGTTGCCCAACGAGAACTGCGTGATCGCCAGCAAGAAGAAGCCTACGAAAAGCAACAGGATAAAATCAAAAAAGATGAGGAATTTATCCAAAAGAACATTGTTCGGGCCACTACTACTAAACGAGCACAAAGCCGGCGTAAGCAACTCGAAAAAATTGAACGGATTAAGCCGCCTAAACATAAAAATAAGGTTCGCATTACCTTCAAGAGTGAGCGCCCATCTGGAAAAGAAGTTTTAATTTTCAATCACTTGTCAATCGGTTACCCAACCAAAACCATGGTGCAAGATATTTCTTTTCAGGTTAATAAAGGCGACCGTGTTGCGGTTATTGGACCTAACGGTATCGGTAAGTCCACGCTTTTAAAAACAATCATGAAGGACTTAACCCCTAAAGAAGGCTCAATCAAGTACGGCGCTTCGCTTGATATTGGCTATTATGACCAAGAATTGCAACAACTTGACCCAGGCAAAACCGTGCTTGATACAATTTGGAATCGCCATAAGACGATGCCTGAACGTGATGTGCGGTCAATCCTAGCCAGTTTTCTATTCACTGCCAAAGATATTGACAAGACTGTTGGCCAATTATCTGGTGGTCAAAAGGCCCGCTTGACCCTAACTGTTTTATCACTTGAACATAACAACTTTTTGTTAATGGATGAGCCGACCAACCACTTGGATATTGAAGCTAAAGAGGTGCTCGAGCAAGCTCTGCAAAAGTTCGATGGTACCCTGCTCTTTGTCTCCCATGACCGGTACTTTATCAACCAGCTGGCTAATAAGATTGTTGCCGTTAAAGATGGTCATGCCAAAACTTACGAAGGTAACTACTCATATTACTTAGACGAACAAGCTAAACAAACTGCTGCTAGTGCAACAATTCCTGCTGGTCAAGATACACCCGTAGAAGCAGCGACTGCAAATTCTACTAAACTGTCTTATCAAGAGCAAAAGCAACGCGACTCACAAAAGCGTAAACTGCAACGCCAAGTAGAAGATATTGAAGCCAAAATTGAAGAATTGGAACAAAAAGAGCAAGAAATTCAAACGCAAATGGCTAATCCCGACATTGCTTCTGACTTTGGTAAGTTAGGACCACTGCAAGAAGACCTAACTGCTACTCAATCTGAATTAGATAAAGCTAATGAAGATTGGGAACAAGCATTAACTGAATTAGAAAATTTTGAATAACAAAAAAAGACGAAGAAGTTACTTACTTCCTCGCCTTTTTTAGTTTAATAATTATTCCAGCAAACTCTTCGCATACGGTAATTCCAATGACGGATCTGCATTGAGCGTCATATCAGCAAACTTACCCTCATTATACAAATTATAAGCCGCTGCACCAATCATCGCCGCATTATCACCACACAACTTAAGGTCGGGCAAAATCACCTTTGGCCGTATCTTTGCCGGCAAGGCTGCAATTTCCTGACTCATGCGGTCACGCAAACCGTGGTTAGCAGCTACACCGCCACCCATAATAAAAGTTTTTGGTTGATACTCTTTAATTGCACGAATTGTCTTAGTAGATAACACATCCACAACCGCTGCCTGAAAACTAGCAGCCAAATCATACTTATTAAGTTCCTGATGTATTTGGTCAGCATGGTGACAAGTATTAATAAAGGCACTCTTTAGACCAGAAAATGAAAAGTCATAATCATCGTCAGTCAACATTGCTCGTGGAAAGTTAAACGTATCTTGACCCTGATGTGCCCAGTCATCAATCGTTTTACCAGCCGGATATTTCACACCCAGAACTCGACCAATCTTGTCGTAAGCTTCTCCTGCAGCATCATCGCGGGTATCACCAACAATTTCAAAGTGCGTGGGATCTTTCATCAAGACAATTTCAGTATGTCCCCCAGAAACTTGCAAGGCAAGAGCAGGATATTCAATTTCATCTGTTAATTGGGCCGCCATAATGTGACCCATAATATGGTCAACACCGATTAACGGAATCCCCGTAGCCATCGAAGCAGCCTTGGCAGCACTAACACCAATTAATAGTGCTCCAACAAGTCCAGGACCGTAAGTTACCGCAATTGCATCAATATCATCCCAAGTGGCATTTGCTTGCGCCAATGCTTCTTTAGTAATTTGACTAATTACCTCAATATGATGACGACTAGCAACCTCTGGAACTACCCCACCAAAACGTTGATGGCTCTTAATTTGCGTTGCCACAACCAAACTTTCAATTTCACGGCCATTTTTAATGACTGCTGTAGAAGTTTCATCGCAAGAACTCTCATAAGCTAAAATCCGAATATCTTTTTGTTTGCTCAAAACTTAATCCCTTTCTTATTTCGTGTTTGTGTTAAATCCAGCACCATATTTAAGCCATCTGTTTGTGTTTCCTGATAATAATTCGGTCGAATAAAAGTTGGACTGAAGCCAAGCTGCCGGTACAATTTTTGCGCTATCAGGTTATCCACGCGAACTTCCAAGCTAACGCATTCGCAGCCCCACTCTTGTGCTAATTCAATCATTATCTGCATTAACTGTGTGCCTAAGCCTTGCCCCTGCCAATTAGGAGCAACCGTGATATTAGTTATGTGCGCTTCAAGCTGATTGATACGCACACCTGCATAAGCAAGCAAGGTTGAAGATTGATAAACAACTAAGTATAGCAGGTTAGACTTGGCTAATTCTGACTGAAAGACCTCCGCATTCCACGGCATTCGCCCATTGTAAGCCTGCGTTTCCAGCAGCAGCATATTAGAAATATCATCAGGCTTCGCCCGCATAATTTGAACGGTTTGACCAGCAATGGTAAACACAAATGGCTGAAATTCTATCTTAAGTGGCTGTTTTTTAAAATGAGAAAAATAATTATGCTGCTTAAACTTCTTCCACATAATTACTATCTGGCTCAAACGGCTTCCCCGTCTTCTTGTGCCAGTCAACCTCTGCCTGCGTCCGCCGCAAATAATTAGGTAATAACTGGTCAGGATCAGTTGGCGTTGCTGCTTCTGCTAGTTTGCCAATTAAGCCAGCATGAATAACATTTTGGTCATCAGTACCGTAACTAAAGGGTACGGCCAATGCCTTAATTAATTCTTCCTGCTTAGTAAAGCCAGACCCAATAAAGATAATCTTGCTTAACGGCTTATTAGCTAAATATTCCTTAACAGCTTCCAGCAATGATGAAATATGATAGTGACCATCAGCCAGGACGTTAACTGGCAGGCCTCCTTCATTAACATAACCACCAGCAAAATAGTTATCGTTACGGGCATCAATTCCCGCTACAATCAGCGTATCCTGATCGCTGCAGCTAGCAGCCAAAGCCTGCAAGGTTGAAATACCGACAACTTCTTTATTCAAAATGCTAGCAAACATTTTAACCGTCGTAATTCCAATCCGCAATCCCGTATAAGATCCCGGTCCAATTGCTACCGCAAAACGGTCAATATCTTTTAACTGCAGGTCATTTGCCCGCAGGATTTCATCAATTAAAGGATCAAGATGTTCACTATGGTTGCGCTCATCCTGCTCACTTTTTTCAACAATAACTGATTGGCCGTCATTCAAGGCTACGCTCAAGTGATTAGTGGCCGTTGATACACTTAAAATTTTCATTTCAGATTACTTTTCCCTTTTTAAAAAATCTACCTTTTCATTTTAACACGAGAAAGGGCCTGCAAAACAAAGTAGATAACAAACATTTGTACCCAAGGAACAATTAATTCTTTAGGTAGTCGCTGAACTAAGGCTGCATTAAAGTTCAAACCATACAAAACGTGCACCCACAACGTATTCAGACCGACGTTAACAATTATGGTAACCAGCAAGGTCGACAAGATAATCCGCCAAATCTTAACTGGCCGTTGATAAAAAAATAGTCCATAAATTAATGGCCCAACCATCGCACTAAGTGTAAAACCGATGAAATAACCACCTTGATTACCAAAGATAGCTGAGGAAACAAGGTCCCCAATCGCGCCGCCGACACCGCCCCATACGGGACCAAAAATGAAGCCTAGCATCACGCTCCCAATAAAATCAAGACTGACGTGAACAACTGCCGTGCCAATACTAAAGCGATGCAAAATTATTTTGATTGCAATTACGACTCCAAGTAGAATTAAGTCACGCAATTCTAGTTTTAGCGTTCTTTTTGAAATCATCGCCAACACTTCCTCTCATTAAAAAAGCATGACGACCAGTCATGCTCAATTAATTATATTATATTTTGCGCCAAGTTAGTTCACAAACGGCTCTAGGATTGCTTTCTTCATCCTCAATCACATGATAGGACTTAATATCTTGCCCATCATCCTGTACACTAACATAGGCAAACGGCTCCTGACCATAGGTTACTTCCTGATTGAACTTAATATCAATGCTTTGAATAATGTGCTCACGCAAAAATTCGCGGTCCAGAGTATCAATAAACCAACTAAAATAATGACCGTTAGTCATATGATGGTTAGTATCTAGGTCATCATAGCGAACGCGATACTGCCGCTTCACTTGGTATTCCTTTTGCGGCCGCAAGCGAGGAAAACGTGGCAATTTCTTTAATAAGGGAATACCTAAGTCGGTCATCATTTTTTCATCTGTTGCGACCATTTTACGCTTTTTTAAGTCAAACAAGACCCATTCACTCTTAACCGTAATGAGCGTCTTACCTTGTTCATCAATAAAGTTAAAGTCCCGATACTCCAAGAAGCGATTATAACCAACAGCATCAGTAGTAACTGTAATGTGATCGTTAGGTTGAGGCAGGGCTTGAACCTCAATATGGTATTGCGTGACAACCCAGCCCAAACCACGCTCGGTCAAGGCATTAGTACTTGCCTCACCACTACTTAGTTGGTGCTCGGACACACTCATCATCAAGTCAACCATTGCCGGCAGCTTCAAATGCTGGTTTTCATCACATTCATAATATTCAATTCGTTTTTGTTCACTATATTTCATTAGTTGCCTCTGTTTTGATGATATTGATCGTAGAGTTCATTTTTCGAAACATTGTTCAGCTGGGCTACTTCTTTAATGGCTGATTTTTTGCTTTCACCTTGAGCAACTCGATCATCCACTAACTTAATTAACTCAGGCCATGTTAATTTCTTGGTTTCAGCTGTACTCGGCGATACCAGCATGACAAATTCGCCGCGCGGTGCGTTTTCAGCGAAATAATCATTCAATTCGGCAACCGTTCCCCGCACAAACTCTTCATGAATCTTAGTTAACTCTCGCGCCGCCACAATCTGTCTATCCGGTTCCAACACCGTTGCCATATTCTTTAACGTCTTAACCAGCCGATGCGGTGCTTCATAAAAAATTGAAGTTGCATGAGCATTCGCCATCTCTTCAAAATAAGGCTTCTGCTCACCTGCTTTGCGGGGCAAAAAGCCGTAATAGGTAAACGGCTGTGCATCAAATCCCGAGGCAATTAAGGCGGTCGTAAATGCCGACGGACCGGGCAGCGGTACTACAGGAACATTATTTTTAATACACTCCTGCACTAAAATATATCCTGGATCAGAAATAACCGGCATCCCCGCGTCACTGATTTCCGCAATTACTGCTCCCTCTTGCATTAGTTGCACTAATTCCGGCGCGCGCTGCTTAGAATTATATTTGTGAAAAGACAGCATGTGGTTATGCACGCCAATCTTCTCTAACAAAATGCCACTGGTCCGCGTATCTTCAGCCGCGATATAGTCTGCATCTGTTAATACCTTTTTAGCCCGAATTGTAATATCTTCTAGGTTCCCAATTGGTGTTGGTACCAAATAAAGCTTGCCTTTATCATCCGCATAACTACTTTGCCGCTGCATTTTATCCGTCCTTTAATGTACTTTCTTCTTTTTCTTTTCGCCGAAATTATCAAGAATATCCAAACAAAACATGCAATCAGAACTTGGATCACGGTGTGAGCCATAGTACATGTTGCAAATATGATAACCCGAGTTATAAATCTGCCGCAAGGACTCAAGTCCACTCTGAGTCTTAATTGTTCCGTTATGCACATTGGCATTCGTCATTTTGTCTAGTTTTTCACGTAAAAGTTGGTTCTCAACCTTTAATTCGGTATTTTCCTTGAGTGTATCTAAAATATCATTTTCTAAACTCTCGATTGTCTTGGTCATTTTCATCATCGAATCGTGGAGTTGTTGCAATTTTGAATAAGAATCCACCATCAAACCACCTACCGTTTCCACTGCAAAGCCAGATAATCCAATAAGTTACGGAAATTAACATTGCTGTAACGCATCTTGTCAATTTCTAATAAATTTTGGAGCATCTTAGCCCCCGCCTGTTGATCTTTATCATTTAATTCTGTTTGTGCCATTTTCTTTAACATTAGCCAAACATAATTTTGGCTAGCTTTACTTTTAGCAACATCCGCTAATTGATGGGCGCTGACAATCGATAGCAGATCGTATTCCAACATTTCTTGATAAAAATATTTAATCTCTTGGTCCAATTTGCGGGTATCGCCAAGCTCAAGAATCTGGTCTTTGGTGAAGCCGTTCTGAATTAAAAATGCAGTTTTACCATCTGCTTGATCGCCAGCCGCAAAATTAATAATTTGTGTTCGCGAACGCACTGTCGGCAAAATTTGATCTACATTATTGGTAATCAAAATTGTGACAACAGGAGCAATTGGTTCTTCCAGCAAATTAAGTAGGGCATTAGCTGCCGGCAGCGTTAATTTTTGTGCCTCATTAATAATAAAAAAGCGGCAGCTGCTCTGAACCGGACTTTTACCTAATTCTTCCTTCAGCGGGCGAATCTGGTCAATCCCTAAACTCTGCTTACCTGCAGTAGTTACCAGCAAGACATCAGGATAGTTCCCTGAAATAATCTGCCGACAATTCTGACAAGTACCATCTGGCCGCTTTTCACCGGTACAATTAAATAAACAGGCAAGCCAATATGCGGTATTGACAGCCTCATCTTCATCACGGTCAACAAATAAATAGCTATGCGCCAGCTGCTTTTGCTGGTAAGCACGTTCTAAAAAAGCTGCCTCCTTGGCACCTTTTTGCGTAAGATCAATAGCCATTAAAATTGCTTAAACGCTTCTACTGGTAAGACAAAGCAAGTCGCGCCGCCAACCGTAATTTTAATTGGCTGACTGCTCATGTCAAAGCCTGTCATTACCATATTAGGGTTCATATATTCTTCGCGCGCCTTGGATTCTTCCTTAATGATGTGTAAAACTTCCTTTACATGTTCATCATCAATCCCAATAAGAAATGTGGTATTGCCTTGACTCAAAAAGCCACCAGTTGTAGCTAACTTAGTCGCACGAATATTTTCTTTAACCAATGTCCGCTGCAGCCGACTGGCATCTTCTTTTTGTACAATTGCGATTATTAACTTCATCAAATCAGTCCTTTAGCAATTCTTTTGGTAAACGGTTTACAACAATTTTAACACAATCTGCTACTACCTTACTAAGAGGTCGATTAGCATTAACAACCTCAATGCGGTCGGAATATTGCTGGTTAACCCACTGGTAACCCTGATAAACTTTTTGGTGAAAAGATAATTTTTCTTGTTCAAGCCGGTCTTCTTGACCGCCATGGTCCTTAGCAATCCGCGCTAGGCCTACCTCAGGCTGTACATCCAAGAAAATAGTTACGTCAGGTTCAATCCCACTAGTGGCAAAATCATTGATCGCCTTAACCGCTTCAATTCCTAAGTCTCGGCCAACACCTTGATAAGCTAATGAACTGTCAACAAACCGATCGGAAAAGACAACCTGGCCCTTTTCTAACGCCGGAATGATTGTTTCTGCCATGTGCTGACTTCTTGAAGCCGCATAAAGTAATGCCTCAGTCTTCGCGCTCATAGCGATATTAGCCGGATCCAAAATAAATTGCCGAATTTGTTCCGCGATTTTTGAACCACCTGGCTCACGAGTCACAAGATATTGTGCCCTAAGCTTAGGGGCAATTTGGGCTACAACTTGTTCCAAAACCGTACTTTTTCCGGAGCCATCTGGCCCTTCAAAACTAATAAAAAAACTTTTCATAAAACTCTCCCATGCCTCTATTTTACAGAAGTTCTTTCTATATTAACACCCCAACATACTTTTAATTTTAGCAAAAATAAAAAAGCCTACCTTGGTAGACTTTTTATTCAGAAATAGCATTTGTGTAACCACTAAATCTTGTATGCCGACGGCGAGCTTCATTATACAAAAAAGAATATTTCGCCTGCAAAATTTTGTTGGCAATAATATTGTCGTCCGACATATCTAACGTTGTCGGATCCAAACTTTTTTGCACAGCAATTTCATCCTGCAGCTTTTCAATCACGGCAACTAGTTTATCGTCGCCCATTTCTTTAACCTTAGTTCGTGCCATTAGATTGATGTTCTCCCTTGAACTGCGCGCTTCAGCGTAATTGAATTGGCATACTCAATGTCGCTGCCGACTGCCAATCCCGCTGCTAGCCGCGTTACTTTGATCCCAGCCGGCTTAATCAACTTGCTAATATACATTGCCGTAGATTCACCTTCTGGAGTAGAGTTTAACGCCAAAATCACTTCTTTAACACTATCCTGCTTTTGCAGGCGGACAATTAACGACTTAATGTTAACTTCCTCGGGACCAATCCCATCCATTGGCGATAATACGCCATGCAGAACATGATACAAACCGGTATATTCGCCCATTTCTTCAAAGGCCATCACATCTTTAGGCTGCTCGACAACCATAATCGTCGTCTGGTCGCGCTCAGGATTAGCACAAATTAAGCATGGATCTTGCTCAGTAATATTGCCGCAGATTGAGCAGCGCCGCAATTTTTCTTTGACATCTTTAAGAGCTGTACCAAAGTCATTAACATCATCGTCTGGCATATCTAGTGTATAAAAAGCCAGCCGAGTGGCTGTTTTTTCACCAATGCCCGGTAATTTCATATATGAATCAATCAAATGCGCAATCGGTGTTGGATATTGCAATTAAATCATACCCTTCGTGTACTTACCTAAACTCGCTTGGGTGGCTTGGTCAATTTCTGATAAGCCTTTGTTAACAGCATCAATGATTAAATCCTGCAGCATATCTGGATCATCAGGATCGATTGCTTCCTTGTTAATCGTAATCTCTTTTAACTTACGGTCACCGCTAAAAGTAGCAACAACTAAGTCGTCAGCAGACTTGCCCACAAATTCTTGAGCTGTAATTGTTTGCTGCTCCTGCATCATTTGTTCCTGCATCTTTTTAGCTTGCTTCATCATTTGCTGCATGTTCATTCCACCCATGCCGCCCATTGCACCAAAATTAGGTCTCTTACTCATTTTGCTCTCCTTTATTTAATCTTTGATATTAACCACATCACCAAATAAGTCTTTGGCTTTTTGAATAACTTCATCACTTGCAGTTTGCGTGTCAGAAGCAGCTGGATCACTTGCCGGTTCTTGACCTGTATGCTCTTTTTTCTTCGCTAGCAGGTCTTTGCCATGCGTTTGCAAAAAGTCTTTGCGCACCTTGAGCCAGTCTTCATCTGGCACCAAGACGATCTCATAGTCATGCTGCGTAAACTTGGCAATCTCACTAGTTAACTTAGTCAAAAAGTTGTCATCTGCACTAGCATTTTCAAACCACAAAGTATACTTACACTTCATTACTACTTGGTCGGAACTAGCTGCTACCGGCTGCAGGACATCAAGCAAAGCTCGCTGTGAAACTGACAGAACTGACTGCAAATCCGGCCAAATATCTTTAAGCGCCAGCAAGTCTTTTTTAGTTGCGTTTTCTAACACATGATAGACTTGCTTACGATTCTGCTCATTAGCATGGTCAGTGTTATGTACACGTTTTTTCTTTGGCTTTTCAGTTACGGTATGGCTTGCCTGCGATTTACTTTTAGCAGCAGAATCAATATGGTAAACCTGATCGCGATTAGTCTTGCTTGGCTGCTTAGATAAGTTCGAAAATTTTTCAGTTAAATCCACTACTTGCTTTTTTAAAGCCGTAATTTCAGCTTGCAAATCAACGCTTTTATCATCAGCCAGTGCAGGTACACTAGCAGCCGGCGCACTAGCCTCAGCCTCTTGCTCACCGTTAGTACTTGCAACCAAAAACACCTCTAGCGGAATTTGCTGCTGATTGGTATAACGCAAATCATTCAATGCCGTATTGGCTGCCGTAATTAACTGAAAATAGCGCTGCGTTGGGACAGACCCAATCTTTTGTATAAAATCGGCACTCAAGAAATTACTCTCATTTTGCCCCTCTGCCTTAACTACCATCAAAGCATTAGTCGCCATATCAATCAATTCATCCAGAATATTTTTTGAAGTAGCACCATTTTTTAACTCTGCTTGAGCTAAAGTCAGGGCTTTGGCTGTATCTTTTTCTAACAGCGCCAGCAAAATTTCTTCAATTTTTTCTTTAGCCGCAAAACCGGTAATCTGCAGGGCATCGTCATAATTAACCGCATCTTTTTCATAACTCAGCAGTTGATCCAAAATGCTCAAGGCATCCCGCATCCCACCGTCAGCAACCTGTGCAATGACGGCTAACGCCTTATCTTCATACTTAATCTGCTCTTGGTCCAGAATATACTTCATCCGCTCTTCAAGATCAGTTTGCGCAATTCGTTTAAAATTATAGCGCTGCGTCCGGGAAATAATGGTAGCCGGGACCTTTTGCAATTCCGTCGTTGCTAAAATAAAGACAACATGCTCCGGCGGTTCTTCCAGTGTCTTGAGCAGAGCGTTGAAGGCCCCAATCGACAACATGTGAACTTCGTCAATAATGTAAACCTTGTACTTACCCTGTGTCGGCGCGTATTTGACCTTATCGCGAATCTCGCGAATCTCATCAACACCATTATTAGAGGCGGCATCAATTTCCATAATATCGGACATTGCACCCTTGTCGGCAGCCAAACAATTAGCGCATTCGTTGCAGGGCTCGCCATCTTGCAGATTAATACAATTCAGGGCCTTAGCAAAAATCTTGGCACACGAAGTTTTTCCAGTCCCCCGAGGACCAGAAAACAGAAAAGCGTGCGAAACCGTACCGCGCTTAATCGCATTTTTTAGAGTATTCGTAATATCTTCTTGACCGACAACACTGTCAAAAGTGCGGGGCCGCCATTTGCGGTATAACGCTTGATAAGCCATGTTCATCTTTCTCTAGTAAAAAACTCTTAACTCTTTTGCAGAGTTAAGAGTTTATTGATATCTAATAAAAGGCACATGCCTGAGCAACCTTAGTGCTGCTACCTTCCGGTCCTGACACGCTTCAGAGGTCAAACATTGCCCAATAAATATGATACCGTATTTAGCGTGACTTTTCCACTACTTTGCTGAATTTTTCGCTAATTTTTGCTGGCGGCGAATTTCTTGAAAAAAGTCCTTCAGTATCTTACTTGCCTCTTCACGATACAAGCCGCGCACAACATTCGGATGATGATTAAACTTCGTGACAGCAAACAGGTCAACAACACTGCCAGCTGCACCAGCCTTGGGGTCAAGTGCGCCATAAAAGACATTCTTAATGCGCGAATTAATAATCGCACCGGCACACATTGAACATGGCTCCAAAGTCACAAACAAACTGCAGTCAATCAGCCGCCAGCTGCCAAGCTCTTGGCAGGCTTGTCTAATCGCCATCATCTCGGCATGCTGCGTACCATCTTGGTCAAGTTCACGCCGATTGTAGCCTGTGCCAATTACTTGCCCATCAGTATCAACTACAACAGCACCAATTGGCACCTCACCTAAGTCTTGGGCTTTTTTAGCTTGGTCAAAGGCTAGCTGCATGTATTTTTTCTTATCTTCACTAGAAAACATCATTAATTGTTCACTGCCTGTAAAATATAGTAACCCTTGTCCCGCATTAAGACGCTGCAATTACCAAAAGTTTCTGTCAGCAACTTGCGGGCACTTGGTTCACCCTGCTTCTTCTGAATAACAACCAGCAAGACGCCACCGATTACCAAGTGATCCTTTGCACCGGCTAAAATACCAGAAACTACCTTTTTACCAGCACGAATTGGTGGGTTAGTTACAATTAGACCAAACTTCTTTTCTGCAGGAACATTCTGGTAAATATCAGATTGGTAAATCGCAACATTAGTAATTTGGTTTAATTGGGCATTTTTACGGGCTAATTCTAAACCCCGTTCGTTGACATCAACCAGATCAACAGATTGCTCGGGCCAGAATTTCGCCGCAAATAAGCCTAGCGGGCCGTAACCAGCACCAACATCCAAAATATTAGCTGCTGGAAAACTCACATCAGCCATTGCCTTAATTAACACGCCGGAACCATAGTCAACCCGCATTTTTGAAAAAACACCGGCATCAGTGTTGAACTTCAAATCCACGCCGTTGACGTGATAATCAACCACATGTTCATCATGCTTGGCGGTTGGATTTGCCGCAAAATACATTTGATTTTTTTCGTTAGCCATTACTCGCTCATTTCTAAAATTAATCTTTCACTAACAATTTTACTCTTAAAATCCCTGCCAGTAGCTAAAAGATTACTCTGGCAAAAAGGTCCCTGGCTTAATATGCTGCAAAATGCGGTAGCCGACTTTCTTCTCTTTAGCTGCACGATCATTAGTTTGGTTCAAAAACATGATAATCCCATTTTGATTATCAGCAGTTAATTGTGCCCACATACCAAAGTGAGTGCCATGCAAATTACCATAAGCAATCTTTAACTTGCCGGACTTTTTTATATGAAGACCACCGGAATAAGCCGTAACTTTACTTTCCAAATTGGTTAAATATTGAAACTGCTTCTGCGTCAAAATTGTCCCATCAGTCAAGCCGCACTGGATTTGATAATATTCCATTGGCGTTGTCAATAGATTGCCAGCACCTAATAATTGTGAGGCAAATGCCTGTGTCAAATTCACGGTATTACAGTAATTAGCACCACCATTTGAGTAATATGAGCTTGCTATCAACTTAGACTTAGGTAAAGCCGCAGCCGTAAATGTACTCTTCAAGCTCAAAGGCTTAACAATTCGCTTATGTAAATTGGCCTGGTAAGATTGCCCCGTTTCTTGGCGGATAATCCCCGCCAGCAAAATATAATTTGCATTATTGTAATTATAATCACCAACTTTGGCGAATGAAAATTTATTAGCATTGGCAACTGTCATCTTAATTGCGGCACTTTCAGAATACTTATGCTTGCGCCAAACCTCAGTATTCGTTGGTTTAATGCCCGATGTATGGGTTAACAAATTGCCAACCGAGATTTTCTTAGCATTCTTTAGGTCAGGGAACCACCGGTCAATTTTCGTATTTTGGTTAAACTCCTGATTAGTTTCCCTTTCCTCGGCCATAATCTGTACAATCATTGCACCCGTAACTATCTTTTGCAGTGAGCCAGTTGGATAAACAACTTTGCGGTTACCATTCCCGATTTTGCGACTGTTCGAGGCGTAACCATAACTAATCTTTTGCGGCACGCCATTTTTAATTACCACAATTGAGCCGCGCACATGATTTTGCGCCATTGTGTGGCGGACAAATTTACGCAGCGACTTCTTTCCTGAAGTCGCTGCTGCTACTTGTTCAGGCTGACAGATATTCGGCATCCCAATAGTGCTGATCCCAAACAGTAACGCCAATTCAACTATTCCAATTTTAAAAATACTTTTCTTCTTCACAGTTAATATTAATATTCCAATCTGATCTTTTTAAAACTTTACTGCCAAAGGCATACTCATATAACAGTAATATTTTTACCCCTGTTATTCAAGTTTAACAAAGCTAATAAACGAGGATTTTACCATTTTGTCTCTTTTCGGTAACAAAATATGAGCTTATAATAAGGTAAAATAAGTACAGGAGATTACAAATGAAATTTAAGCACACTTTACTAATTGCGACTGCCTTAATTACGATTGGGACAATCGCAATAGTTGCCCCACAACCCGCTGCAGCTAGCGTTAAAGTCAAATCTTATCCTAAAAGTATGCGCGGCACGTGGTATTACTATGATACCTACACGGGAAAGCTCGATAAGGAAGTTTTCACCAAAAAGACCGCTAAATTCTACGTTGGCAAGAAAAAGGTCGGCTACAATACATTACACACTTATGTTAAGCACGAGCAATATCTAAGCGACAAGACCTACTTACAAAAGACAGGCCATTGGGCATACGCCAATGGCAGTACTACTGTTAATGGTCTAACTTGGCTTAACATCCGCGGCTGGAATCAGGGGATGGGTAACGGTCTTTACTATAATATGACCACACTTGACGGTAACGAAATTCTAACCAATGCCAGTGGCGCCAAAATTTGGGTCGACCATCATGCATACCGCACACCAGAACTCGCTAAAGCCCTTGAAAACAAGCATTACCAATATTTTAATTATCAAGAATAAATAAAAACACTTCGTAATGAAGTGCTTTTATTTTTGGCTTAATATGTGACCCCAACAGATGAATAAACATACCCATCAGTCGTGGTTGCAGCCCCAACACCAATTGTCTTGTCATTTGGGTTAAGCAAAATATCGCGGTGACCCCAATTAGAAGCCGCATCATCATAGATGTATTCAAAGATGGCATTATCAGCAACATCAGCTGATGTGCCGCCATTTGGTGCAGGCTCCAATTCCTTATTGGCATGATTAGTAATCCAGCCCCACGGATCCATTGCAATACATTCAGCGATACTATGATATGAAATGCCAGCCTTATTAAAATAATCTTCCAAAATAAAGTTACCAGCTGCGTCTACATGGTCAAAATTACTTGGCAATAAGGCAGCTCGTTTTTCAACAACTTCATCATAGTGGGTATCTTCGGTTACTGGCGCCAAATTCCGCTTTGCACGTTCTTCATTAAGGTCTTGCAAAAATTCTTGGCGAAACTCATTAATTGAAAAATCTTTAATCGTTGACTGTTTCGGCTTCTCTACCGGTTTAGTTGGCTCAGGCTTTGCAGTATTGGCATTAGTTGGCTTATCCACAACGGGTTTAGGCGTTGCTATATTAGTTGAATTATTGGGCTTGGAATTAGTCGCAGGTGAATTTTCAGCTTTTAACAACTTTACCTTGCTCGTCAAGACATATCTACCATGGCCAATTGCATAATACTTCTTGCCACGGATTTTTTTCGTGCCGTAAATTGTGATTTTTTTACCCTTTTTCAGGATTATTTTACCAACACGATGGCCCTTTTTATTGAAAATACGGGCCTTTTGTTTGAGAAGAGCTGTTTTGGTTAAAGCCGGAACATGTAATGTTGTTTGCGCCGTGATTGTCTCAGCACTTGCAACATCATTGCTCAGTGCCAAACCGCCCCATGCGCAGCCTAGAGCAACAGTTGTCATCATTATTTTATGATAATTAATTTTCATTTTTTACCATCTTTTCCTAAATCCACTAATCTTTACTTAATAATCACGCGCATCCCCGTTGGTGCATGATGATAAAACCACCGTGCATCGCTAGTGCTCAAATGGACACAGCCATGAGAGGTTGGCTTTTTACCCAATTTTTTAGCAACTGACTTAATCGTTTTGTGCTGTAGAGTGCGCGAGTTTTCATGGAACAAGTATAATCCGCCTTGCAAAAAGCCTACCGCATATCTGGCACCCATTCGTTCACTGTCTGAATAAAACCACGGTGCGCGATAAGTATTTATTCGGTAATGTCCCCGCGGCGTTTGATTGTGCGCACCAGTTGAAACATAAAATTCATAACGCGTCTTTTTCCCCCGCTTTAAATATGCCCGCTGCTTTTTAATCGAAACAATAATGCGGTCTTTTTTAGCACTTAAATGCTTGGGGTATGGCTTAATCTCAGATGACTTGGTATAACTAATTGGTTCGCGCATGTCTGTCTGTGGTACTTCATCACTGGCATTGACTGGTAACGAACTGCTTGATAAGGCAATTCCGCAAACTACAAAACCAATAACTAATAATCGAACTTTTTTAATCATCATTCTTCTTCCCTAATTATTTAAATTCTGATAAGTAAAACGCATCAACTTAGCTGTATCAGAAAACTCGTTATTGTCATGCAGTGTAACTGTAATCAAGCCAGCACCCTTGCGGCTACTGCCAACAAAACAATAACCTGCTCGCGGCGTCCAACCTGTCTTCATACCATCAACCTTAAATGATTTGTGATAGTATTTTTTACCCGGAAGCATCCGATTTTGGTTAACCATTCTCTGCCCCGCAACCTTCATAGACTCAGTCGCAAAATACTTCATCGAACTCGGATAGTCATGAGCCACGTGATAAGCAATAACTGCTAAACTCTTAGCCGATAATAAATTCCCCGAAGTCCGGCCGCCATTAACATAGTAGCCATAGCGCGCCAAATCATCATTTTCCAGTCCCGAAGCTGATGTAAATTGGGCCTTAATATGCCACAGCTTAGCCTGCTTGTTCATCATTTTAATAAATTTGCGGTTTGAGCCAGCAACCCATTGGCCTAAGCGAATTGCCGAATTATCATCAGAATCAATAATCGCCGATTCAAATATCTGCTTAACAGTATAGGTGTAGCCTTTTTTCGCATGAAAACCATCGAAGTTTGGATTGGTCCCCATTTTAATCAACGACTTAGAAAATTTAAGCCTTTTTTGCCAATCATGCGGGTGATTAGCCAACTTACGTCTAGCTAGATAAATCGTCATCAATTTTCCGGTTGATGCGGTCAAATATTTTTTATTAGCATTCTTTTGCAATAAAATCGCACCGGTTTTGCGATTAAGTACAATGTATGCCCTCGCCTTAGTCTTCGGCTTCTTAGCAATTATTTGGCCATCACTCTGACCAACAGTTTTTGCTTGATGATGACTGTACACCTGCTTTTTCTTTTGATGCAGCGGCATCGCACTTTCATCAGTTATTCCTGTACTAGTAGCTTTAACGGGAATAACCGCACTAATTAATAAGCAAAAGATTGCGGTAATCCCCATAAAGCAACGCCTAGTTTTCAAATTTAACAGCCTCCCACGTAACTATTCATTAACATTCATTTCAAAAATAATCATTCACGCACTCTATTATAATATAAAATATTAACTGTGTATTGTATTTTTAAGAAAGGACCCTAATATGTTAACTAAAGTCAAGCATTTTTTGACTGCTCTATTAATTAGTATGGCCTGCATTTATGGCACTAGCATTAAAGTCATGGCTGCCACTCAAGAATCAGCGCCAAATACTCCAAGTCAAGCAGCACAAAATAACAACCAGCAGACTGCCCCAACAGATGCAGCCGCTGCAAAGCCAAATAACACTATTTATCACCAAAAAGGTTCTGGCGTCATTTTCCAAACTCATTATGGCTTCAGTAAAAAGTTGAACCAAAAAGGTAAGGCAGCTAAAGGCTACTATAATAAACGAATTAACTATTCTAAAGTTGCCCAAACTGCTAAAGGTACTTTTGTTAAAACAAAACATGGCTGGTTAAACAAAAATGCGTTCAATCAATATTTAATCACTAAAAGCAAATTAAATTATAAGATGAAGGTTAACGCTAATAGCTCCTTGTATAACAAGCCCGCTTATACTAACGGTGCTCGCAAAATCACCACCACCAATAAGCTTTGCCTTAAAAACAAATGGGTGCACGTCAATATGATTGCACACACTAACATAAACATTACTTATTACCGGTTCAACTTTAATCACCAAAACTATTGGATTCAAGGTGCAAAATTAAAGTTCAACCTAAATACCTTGAAAGGCAATAGTCGCCAGTTAGAACGTGCCATTTCCAAAGGCGAAAAAATGATTGGTCATTCTGTTTATAATGAAACCACGCGCCACTATGATTGTTCCAGCTTTATGAATTACCTCTACTCAAGTATTGGCCACCATTTAGGTTCAACAACATTCAGCCAATGTAAAAATGGCCGCGGCGTTAGCTACCAACATAAAAAGCGTGGCGACTTGATTTTCTTTGACGATAAATCTGATGGTCACTTAGCACACGTTGGGCTTTACTTAGGCAAGGGACTTTTCTTGCACGATAGTCCATATACAACTACTGGCGGCGTTGACGTTTCAAGTCTACATGACACATTTTGGAATTCTCGCTCTGCCAAATCGAAAATAGTCCATTACCCTGATGGTATTGTTAGAAGAATTATTTAGAAACAAAAACGCACTTCTGTTGAAGTGCGTTTTTATGATTAATTTCTTTCGTGAACTGTCTTAGAATTAGTCACTGGGAAAATTCGTTTAGCATAATAATATTGTTGGAAGTTAGCAGCAGTTACTGTTACTCCCCAATTAGGCCATGAGTGCAAGGCCTTGTTATTACCTAAGTAAATACCAACATGATAAACATCTGGTTTTGGCCGACCATAGAAAATAATGTCACCACGTTTTAAATGGTTCAAGCTGACCGTCTGTAAAGTGCTGCTTTGAACAAACGAACGACAGCCCCATTCATGGGTTGAATGCCATCTTGGATTGGCCGGCGATGGATCAATTCCAGTAGCGTACATACATTGCATAATCAGCCCTGAACAGTCAACCGAAGTTCCCGGCGTCTTAGAAGTAAAGTCAATCCAAGCAGTACCCGCATTTTTATATTGATAGCCGCGCTTGATAAAAGCCTTAACGTAGTCGCTTCTAGTTGAAGCATAATTCAAACTCTTGTCAAGTGGACTAGTGTAGTAACCCTTTAAATGCAAACTCTTCATGTGTAACTGCCGATATTGCTTAGGAATTTGGTAACGGCGCACAGTTGAGATCTCAATTTTGGCACTTTCAGCCGAAGTTGCATCATTGGTTTCAGGAGCATACAAACGCCAAGTGGTATGCAGGCTATGATACCAAGCTGCAGGATAAGTTACCGTAAATGTCCCATCCGCACTAGTAGTATATTTCTTTTCATCAACATACTTCTTGCCATTCCATTTTTGTAAGTATACCGGCCGAATTTCCTGACTGTTTAAAGAAACTTGATCCTCAATCTTATCCCCGGCCGTCCACTTATATTTAGTACTTAAACCACTAAATGTAGTTGTTGTTTTTGCAGTATTATTTTCCGGCTTACTAGTATCTGCAGGCGAAGTAGTTGTATTATTAGCAGCCATCTGACTTGAATTACTTGCCGCAGTAGTTGAACTAACACTATCAGCTTCAACAATTGTTCCTGATGTTAAACCACCTAATAGCATTACTGCTGCAGCGCCAGCAAATAATTGTTTCCTATATTTCATCTTTTTTCCTTCCAAAATACAAATTAAACTAACTAGCAATATAATATCATTAGCAATTAGATGTGTAAATTAGATTTGGAATTATTCTAATAGCTCAAAGCCCTTAAACCATCACCTCGCCAGTGATTAATAAATTCATTCTCACTCATTGCAGCTTTTTTGCCAGTCCAAGGGTCGTTGTAAAAAATTTGGCCATCATGATAACCTGTCAAAGCTAACGCATGATTAGAAAAACCATCGACATCCTTAACCCAAGCAACCACTAAATGTGAATGCAGCAATTTATTTTTAACTGCCGCTAGACTACTGCCAGTCATTACTTTAGCTTTACCTAAATAATGCTTAACCACACCTTTAATTCCATTTGGCGTTACCCAATAGCCACCTGGATATTCCTTATAAGGTGAACCAATAAAGCCCTTATCCGGATTACTGCTGCGTGGCGTTTTCTTGGCAACTGTAAATTTAGAAACTTTTACACCAGCAAAGTTTAACATCATTGTCACAGCAGTCATTTCACAGCCCGTCGGCAGTTCAGGCCTCTGACTGATTACTTTGGCATTATTTTTAACCCCAGTAATTTTGCCATTTTCAATCCAATAATATGCTCTTTTGGTCGAAGTTGAAACTTCACGACGTTGCCCATTTGTCCCGTAATAGCTATAGGTTGCATGATGCGGCGTCTTTCTCACGCCTGTAAGCATGGATCCATTTTTATCAAATAGATAATGCGATTTTCCTATTGTTGTTGCACCTTTAATTTTTTGTCCGGATTTATAGTAATAGGTCTTTTTGCCATTTACAACCCAGCCCTGCTTTTGTGGTTTAGGCTTAGCAGTTGTCGTGGTCTCGGAATCACTTGCAGCACTATTTTGCTTCGTATTATCATCCTGCTTGGCAGTATCAGTTTTATTAGCCTCTTGAACAGTGTTTTGCTTGTCAGCTGGCGTAGTGGTTGCGGCTTTAACCGTTGTAGTCGACTTGCAGCCCATTAATGCAAGAACA
This sequence comes from Lactobacillus sp. ESL0680, assembly GCF_029392855.1. Taxonomy (NCBI): domain Bacteria; kingdom Bacillati; phylum Bacillota; class Bacilli; order Lactobacillales; family Lactobacillaceae; genus Lactobacillus; species Lactobacillus sp. ESL0680. Next base: position 1,260,046 of record NZ_CP113945.1, read on the forward strand.
GTAATCATTGTAGCAATGATTTTTTTATTCATAATTTTTCTGTACCCTTCCAAATAAATTACTATACTATTATAATTTACGCTTTTGTAAATTTGGGTTCAATAAATTTTTTAGAAAAGATTGGGAACTAGTTATATTACTAATTCAAATTATTTTGAATATTGCTTTTATAGATGATATAATTTCATTGTAAATAAAAAGGGGTTGCGCTAGTTACACAACTCCCTGACGTAGATTCCACTAAAAGTGGTTTACTACCTGAAATGTTGTTTTTGACAAAACCGTCATTCCAAGCAGAGGTAGACGGTTTTTTGTTTACCCAAAATTACTTGAGTAAACTTCTTAGCAGTTCAACTACTAATGGCAGTAGATTTATTATCACTGCTGCCAGCAGCTGGTACTGCTTCATTTTAGCCAGCTTAAATGCCAATCCGACTAAACTAATAGCGAAAATTAACATCAGTGCCAAAATGATTTGCACCTACCTGTCCTCCCTTCTTTCAGTAGATTGGAGTATGAATCCACTCATGCTCATAGGCACCAGTCCTTTCACTCACAGGTAGTAAACCGTCTTTTAACTTTTCTACATCGCAATAATTATAACAAAATAAATTACTGCTAGTGTCACATATTTAGAATTTTTGCTTAATCTCTGTTACTAAGATAAATTGTACAGCTCTAACATATTTGAACGGCAAATCAATAAAACAAAAAACGCGCATCCGCAAATTGCAGATACGCGTTTTTTTATTAGCTTTGTCCAGTTGGACTGTAACTATTTAAGGGTTACAGTAGCTCCAACTTCTTCAAGCTTAGACTTAATGTCGTTAGCTTCATCTTCAGAAACGCCTTCCTTAACGTTCTTAGGTGCGCCATCAACCATGTCCTTTGAGTCCTTAAGGCCAAGACCAGTAATGTCACGAACAACCTTAATAACTTTAACCTTTTCTTGACCTGCTTCAGTCAATTCAACATCGTAACTTGACTTAGCAGCAGCTTCGGCACCAGCACCTGCAGCAGCAACTGGAGCAGCAGCAGTAACATCAAATTCATCTTCAATAGCCTTTACAAGGTCATTTAATTCAAGAATTGAAGCACCTTTTAAGTCTTCAATAATCTTTTCAGTATCTAAAGCCATATTTAAGTATCCTCCGAAAAATTAGTATTAGATATATTTACAATCTTTATTATTCTGCAGCTTCGTCTTTTGAATCAGCAACAGCTTTAACAACACATGCGAAGTCGCGAACTGGAGCTTGCAATACAGATACAAGCATTGACAGTAAGCCTTCGCGGCCAGGAATAGCAGCAAGTTCCTTGATTTCTTCTTTAGAAGTCAATTTACCTTCAAGCATACCACCCTTGATGTCCAAAACTTCAAAGTTATCTTCGTATTTAGAAACAATGCGTGCAGGTTCAGTAATGTCATCAGCGTTGTCAGTGTAAACAACAGCAGTAGGGCCAACAAAAGTGTCGTCAAGTCCTTCAATACCAGCCTTAACAGCGGCACGCCTTAAATAAGTGTTCTTGATAACCTTCATCTTAACATCGTTTTCACGAAGTTCCTTACGCATAGCAGTAACTTCTTCAACAGTTAAACCAAGGTAGTCAATAATTAAGATAGCCTTTGCAGCTTTAAGTTCTTCAGCAAAAGCATCAACAAGCTTTTCCTTTGCAGCAATAGCAGCTTTACTCAATCTAATTCACCTCCATAAAATCATTAATAAATCCTAAAAAAGGCCGAAAACCCCATGCCACAAAGACATGGAGTTTTGAAAATCTTCATTATCTTCTGGCCTCGGCGGGAAATTAAGGCGTTATGCCACCCGAGTCTTAGGTAGAATTTACTTTAACAAGTATAGCAGGCCTATTTAATTTACGCAAGCATTTATTCTGCTTTTGGGTCAGCTAATTCAAATAATTCACCAGAAATTTTATAAATAACCCAGCTGGCTAAGTTAACAATGTGGTCACTAATTCGTTTGAGCAGTCTAATAATCACAAAATAACTGGCAGAAGCAACTGCCGCATTAGGTTCTTTTTCAATTCCATCAATAATATCCTTACGCGCATTTTGGTAATTAGCAGTTACGGCTTCACGGCGATCAACCATTGAACGTGCCGTCTTTTCATCTTCTTGAACATAAGCTGTTAAGACTTCGATTAGCATTTTGCGGACTTCGTGAGTCATTTGCGAAATGATTTCTTCAACTTCTGGAATTCGCGGATTGCCCTTCACTCTGACAGTTTCAACTGCCAAACTGATCGCATTTTCGCCAATTCGTTCCAAGTCAGTAGCTGCCTTTAAGATACTGATTACCACCCGAAAGTCAGTCGCAACTGGTTGCTGAAGTGCCATTAAATCTAACGCCTTTTTTTCAATTCTAATGGCTTCTTTTGGTACAACATCAGCTTCTTCAATCATTTTTTGAGCTGTTTTTTTATCATGCGCAACAAACGAACGTGTTCCTTGGTCAATTTGATCGTTAACTAGAACGCCCATTTCCATAAATTGCGTATTCAGCTTCTTTAATTCGTCTAAAAATATCTCGTGCATGCTTTCCTCACTTTTAGCCAAACCGGCCGTTTAGGTAATTACTTGTGATTTCTTTTTTAGGTGCTATGAACATTTCTTCAGTTGAACCTGACTCAATTAAATCACCATTCATCAAAAACGCAACTTGATCCGAAACTCGGCTCGCCTGCTGCAGATTATGCGTTACCATAATGAACGTATACTTGGTCTTAAGACCCATTAGCGTTTCTTCAATTTCAGAACTAGAAATCGGGTCTAGAGCAGAAGTTGGCTCATCCAGCAGCACCACAGCTGGTCTTACTGCTAGTGCCCGAGCAATACAAATTCGCTGCTGCTGTCCACCTGAAAAATCCTGCGCATTGCGATCCAGACTATCCTTGGTTTCCTCCCAAATCGCGGCCTGCTTCAGGCTTTCTTCAACTCGCTGCTGAATTAATTCCTTATCCTTAACACCAGCAACTTTCAAGCCATAAGCTACATTATCAAAAACAGAAAACGGGAACGGTGTCGGTTGTTGAAAAACCATTCCAATATTTTTGCGTAATTCAACTAAGTCAAGGTGCGGCCGATAAATATCCTGCCCGTCCAGCAAAATATCACCCGTAATTTTGATATTATCAATATCATCATTCATCCGGTTAAGACAACGCAATAACGTTGACTTTCCACACCCTGAAGGTCCGATTAAGGCCGTCAATTTTTTCTCTGGAAATGCCAGGCTAATGCCATGCAAAGCTTCAAAATCACCATAATTTAATCTGACATTTTTGACTTCCATGATATTCTTCATCGTTATGCTCCTTTAGCCAAAACTGCCTTGGATATACTTTTCAGTAATTTTTCCTTGCGGATTAGTAAAAATATTGGTTGTTGTATCATATTCAAGCGCATGGCCTAAATGGAAAAATGCGGTATAGTCGCTAATCCGCGAAGCTTGCTGCATATTATGCGTCACCATAATCATTGTGTACTTACTGCGTAATTGTTTGAGCGTATCCTCAAGTTTTGCCGTTGATACAGGATCAAGCGCACTAGCCGGTTCGTCCAGAAGTAACACTTCTGGCTTTAGGGCAATTGCACGGGCAATACATAAACGCTGCTGCTGTCCGCCCGATAATGCTAAGGCACTTTTATCCAGCTTATCCTTGACCTCATCCCACAAGGCAGCGGCCCGCAAACTTTCCTCAACAAGTTGATTTAGTTTTGCCTTGTCTTGTTCACCATTTGCCTTTAACGCATAAGTGATATTTTCCTTAATTGACTTCGGAAAGGGATTAGGCTTCTGAAAGACCATGCCAATTGCCTTGCGCAATTCGTAAACGTTAATTTTCTTCTGATTAATGTCAAGTTCGTGGAACATAATATTGCCGTCAACTCTAGCAACACGGTCATTCAACCTGTTTAACGACCGCAAAAAAGTCGATTTGCCTGAGCCTGAAGCACCAATCAAAGCTGTAATGGTGTTCTTTTTAAAGCCTAGACTAACATCAAACAGTTTTTGCACTGTACCGCCATAAAAGACACTTAAATTATGCGTATAGAGGGCACACTCGTCATTATTAAAAGTTTTAATATATTTTTTTTGCGTTTGCCAATTTTCCATATAAATTCCTTATTTTACTTTAGCAGCAGTTAAACGCTTGTAGAGCCAATTACCCAAAAAGCGGGCGCCAAAATTAAAGATAATTACCACAATTACGAGCAAAGCCGACGTTGCTGCTGAAACGAGATTTACATCAGGAATAATTCCTTCAGTGTTTACCTTCCAAATATGCACTGCCAAGGTTTCTGCTGGCCGCATCACATTCAAAAAGCTAGTCGGACTGAACATATTCCAATTAGAATAATCGACTGTTGAACCACTTTGCCCAGCAGTATAGATTAGTGCGGCAGCTTCTCCAAAAACTCGCCCAGCACTTAAAATAACTCCTGTAATAATTCCCGGTAATGCTGCTGGTAAAACAATCCCGCGAATTGTTTTCCAATTTGACAATCCCAGTGCCCAACCTGCTTCACGCTGCGTTTGCGGAACGCCTTCAATCGCCTGTTCAATATTACTCGTCAAAATCGGTAAATTGAAAAAGGTTAGCGCCAAGGCACCAGCAATAATTGAAAAGCCTAAGCCAAACTGAACTACAAACAAGAGGTAACCAAACAGCCCGACAACAATTGAAGGCAGTGAGCTCAAAATTTCAATCGTTGTTCTAATGAGGCGTGTTACCCATGTATCCTGTGCATATTCTGCTAAGTAAATAGCTGCTCCTAATGCAATTGGCAGTGAAATTAACAATGTCAACACTAGCAAGTAAAGTGAATTAAATAATTGGTCACGAATACCGCCGCCAGCTTCAAATGACGAGGAAGTTGATGTTAAAAAGTGCCACGACAAATGCGGTACACCTGCAATTAAAATATTGCCTAAAATACCAACTAATATCAAAATGACGATTGCAACCAACAAGTAAATTACACCTGTCGCAATTCGATCAACTTTTTTTGAATTCATCAGCTACCTCTTCTTTCCAATTAGACGAACCAAGAAGTTAAACACTAGTGACATAATTAATAATAGCAAAGCCAATGACCATAAGGCATTATTAGGAAGCGTGCCCATAACCGTGTTGCCCATTTGACTGGTTAATTGACTCGTTAATGTTGCCGCTGGACTAACTAAGTTATACGGCATCAGAACCGCGTTGCCAATTACCATTTGAACGGCTAATGCTTCACCAAAGGCTCGTGCCATCCCAAAAATGATTGCAGTCAAAATCCGCGGACGTGCAGCACGCAAGACAACATGGTAGATTGTCTGCCAGCGCGTTGCCCCTAATGCTGCAGAAGACTGCCGCAAGTCCTTAGGGACCGCCTTAAAGGCATCAACCGTTAATGAAGTAATGGTTGGCAAAACCATGACAAATAAAATTAAAGTCGCTGCCAAGATACCAAATCCTGTGCCCCCAAAGATCGTACGAATTACGGGGACAATCACGGTCAAGCCCAAGAAGCCATAAACAACTGACGGAATACCAACTAATAATTCCATGACTGATTGTAAAAAACGAGTTTGCTTGCCAGATTCATATTCTGTCATAAACAAGGCAATTGCAATCGCAAATGGTGTTGCTAATAAGGCAGCCAGCAAAGTTACCGCAAAGGAGGTAACAATCATCGCTGCAGCACCAACATGATCTTTGCCGGCACTAGGATTCCAACTGCTGCTAAACAAAAAATGAAAAATGTTTACTTTATCGTTAACAAAAGTTGCTAACCCGTGTACACCAACGAATCCAATAATTGCCACAATTAAAATCGCAATAATTACAATCGCTAACGCGGTCAATCCTTTACCCCAGCGCTCTTGCCGCGTTTCTTTAGATTGACTAGTTAAGCGGGTAATATCAACACTCTCCGGATCAATCTTTTTAAATTTTACATGCGCTACTTTTTGCTGGGCAATTGCCTGATCGACAACTTCTTGCAAATCTTGTTCGTGCTTATTCATGCGCACCACCTACTTTTGTAATCCGATTCTGACTATCGCGAGTAACTTTCATTTCATTAATGCTCAGATAGCCGATTTTAGGTACCAACTCACGCTGCACTTTTTTACTCAAAATATAAGTGATAAACGCAGCCGTTTCTTTATCTGGCTTGCCCTTAGTGTACATGTGTTCATACGACCACAGCGGCCACTTATTGGTCGGAATATTCTGATTCGTCGGCTGCACATGATCCATACTTAATTTTTGAATATTTGGATCATTTGCATAAGGAAATGAAATATAGGAAATTGTTCCTGGTGTTGTACTGACAATCTTTTTAACGGTACCATTGGAATCCTGCTCTTGCGAATTAACAGCTTCCTTCCCCTTTAAAATCAGGTTTTCAAAAGTTGTACGGGTACCACTACCACGAGAACGGTTAATCACAATAATGTGCAGATTTTTACCGCCAACTTGACGCCAATTTGTGATTTTGCCAGTAAAAATTGCCATTAATTGCTTAGGCGATAAATTGGACACGCCAACACCCTTATTAGCAATTGGCACAATTCCGACAACAGCAACTTGGTAATCGCGCAACTTACTTGCGTCAATCCCTTTTTGCGTATCGGCAAAAACATCGGAAGTTCCTACCTGAACCGCACCAGCTTGCACCTGACTGAGACCGGTACCTGACCCGCCACCTTGAACAATAATGTTACTATTAAGGTGGGCTAAGTGATAATCATTACCTGCTTGTTCAATCAATGGCTGCAAGGCACTTGATCCAACAATCGTTATTTTGGCATGATCTTTACTACAACCAACCAAAAATAATGGCAATGCTAAAAAAAGTATTAGCGATTTGCCCAATTTTAATTTATGCATATGGTTCCTCAATATATAAACTAGATTTTGTTATAGTTTAACAAAGAATTCATAGCAGACCAAATTATAACCACTTTAAAATATACAAAAAAAGCAGCTCACATTTCTGTAAGTTGCTTTTAATGATTAATCTTATTTAAATTAGTCCAAGTTTAATGGATCAAGCTTGATCCCTGGGCCAAAGGTTGCTGCAACAGCAACACTCTTAATATATTGACCCTTGGCAGCTGCTGGACGTGCACGTAAGATAACGTCACGTAAAGCATCAAAGTTTTCTACTAATTGTTCGTCAGTAAATGAAACTTTACCAATAGCTGTATGAATAGCAGCTTGACGGTCAACACGGTATTCAACTTGACCAGCTTTAACGTTCTTAACGGCCTTTTCGATGTCCATTGTAACAGTACCAGTCTTAGGGTTAGGCATTAAACCTTTAGGTCCAAGTACACGACCCAAACGTCCAACCTTAGCCATCATCATTGGTGTAGCAACAACAACGTCGAAGTCCAAGTAACCATTTTGAACTTTTTCTACTAAGTCATCTGAACCGACTTCGTCAGCACCAGCAGCCTTAGCTTGTTCAGCTTGTGGACCTTCAGCAAAAACAACAACCTTTTGGGTCTTACCAGTACCGTTAGGCAATACAAGTGAACCACGAATTTGTTGGTCAGCTTGCTTAGGGTCAACACTCAAGTTGTATGAAACTTCAACTGAAGCATCAAAACCTGCGTATGAAGTTTCTTTAACTAACTTCATTGCTTCAGCAACTGAATATAATTTCTTTGAATCTACTTTTTTAGCAGCTTCTAAATATTTTTTACCATGCTTTGGCATGTGATTTCCTCCTTAATATGTGGTCAAACAAGCCCACGCAGGCTCTCCCACCTAAATTGTTATAAATAACAGGATTAGTCTTCGACTTCGATACCCATGCTTCTAGCAGTACCTTCGATCATCCGCATAGCAGCTTCGACATCAGCAGCGTTAAGGTCTTGCATCTTAGTTTCAGCAATTTCCTTAACTTGGTCCTTGGTTACCTTACCAACTTTCTTGGTATTAGGTTCACCAGAAGCCTTGTCGATCTTAGCAGCTTGCTTCAATAATACTGGAGCTGGTGGAGTCTTAGTAATGAATTCGAATGAACGATCTTCATATACTGTGATGACTACAGGAATAATCATGCCCTTTTGATCAGCAGTTCTAGCATTGAAGTCCTTAGTAAAACCAACAATGTTGATACCTGCTTGACCTAAAGCTGGACCAACTGGAGGTGCGGGTGTTGCAGCACCAGCTGGGATTTGTAATTTGACAACGTTAATAACTTTCTTTGCCACGGTCAAAACCTCCTTGATTCCGTGTGTGGTTAAAATGGAGAGGTTACCTACTTCTCCTCCCACAATAATAAAAGTACTTTAGTATCTTATCATCGTTTACCGATAATTGCAATACTAACTTACTTTAATCAATCTTTTTAACTTGGTCGTAGTCTAATTCAGTGGTAGTTGCTCGACCAAACATGTCAACAGAAACAAATAATTTGTACTTATCTGGTTGAATTTCTGTGATTTTACCTTCAACACCGTTAAAGGCACCATCAATAATCGTAACTGTTTCGCCAACTTCAAAGTCAATTTGTGGTCGTTTAGCAGGTTCTCCTTGCTGACGCAGCAAGCGGTTAACTTCTTCATCAAGCAATGGTGATGGCTTAGAACCACCACCGTGAGAGCCAACAAAGCCCGTAACGTTTGGGGTGTTCCGTACAACAAACCAGCTTTCGTCGGTCATGACCATTTCAACCAAAACGTATCCAGGGAAAATCTTTTCTTCGACTTCCTTCTTCTTATCGTGAACCGTTTCAATCTTTTCTTGTTCAGGCACCATTACCCGAAAAATGTAGTCTTGCATCCCCATGCTTTGCGCACGTGATAATAGGTCAGACTTAACCTTGTCTTCATAACCTGAATAAGTATGCAATACGTACCATTGCTTTCTTGTTGTTTCAACCATTTAACTTATGTTCTCCTTTTAATTTTTGGCAAACAAAAAAACCTCCACCGAGGTTCTTTCAACTGAAATCCATTATAACACGGATCCCAAATTATTTCTATTTACATCACTATCTGTGTCAAACTACTAAATGCTAAGTCAAGCAGACCCAAATATGCCGCAAACAGGATTGAAGTTACGATGACAATTGCTGTATCGTGACGATTTTGTTTAGCAGTTGGCCAAGTAACTAACTTCATTTCTTGAACAACGCTCTTAAAAAACTTAATCATTAACTCCTACCTCGTTTCCTTGTGCACAGTCATTTTACCGCAATGCTTACAAAACTTTTTCAGTTCAAGCCGTTGAGTGCGATTTTTACTTGCCGTGATTGAGTAGTTACGCGAGCCGCAGACGCTGCAGGCCAAAGATGCTTTTTTCACTGCCATAATCTCACTTCCAAACTCTTTTATTTTAACAAAAAAATGCTACCTGGGCAATTAATATTAGTCAAGAAATTTATTCACGATAAGTAAAAGCGCAATTGCATAGACTAATTGCTACCTAAAATTAATTTCCAAGCAAAAAGCAGCTACTCATTTGAGCAGCTGCTTTTCTAGTGGTCAAACTTAATGCGTAACCACCGGGCGTAGAACATTGTAATAGTCGGATTTACTTCTTAAGATTTTCGTTTACGAAGGATTCGATTTTCTCGTCAGTATCTTTCAGGAATGGAAGCATATCTGCTTCTGTCTTCATGGTATCTCTACCATTCTTTTCCATAAAATAATCCCAAAGAGCGTCTCTAACAGGAATTTCAGAATCACTCCAGTCAAAAACTTCCTTCATCTGACGATCTAACAATGCAGTTTTTTCAATTTCTGCCATCTTAATTACCTCCTAAAAAATTTATTCTACAAGGAATATTATAACGCATATTTAGATAGACATATAATATTATCCTTGCTTACAATAATGTCTTGCGCATTTTCTGCATTAAACGTGAGCGTGCCCGCACCAAAGTTATCTGCTCAATCTGCAGCTTCTGCAATACTTCTTCCTGATGCCAAACACCCAAAACTATTAATAAGGTTTTAATCTCTAAGTCTGATAGTTGTGTACATAATTCAGCGAATTTTTCACTAATTGGAATTTCCGCAAGTTGTATTGTCTCCTGATGTAATGGCTCAATGCCTTTTGCGGCAGCCGTTTCAAGTGAGGTTGCCTGCGCAAACGCGCGCCGCCGATAGGCCATATCATAGCGCAACAATGACTTGGCATGATTATGAAGTCTAATCTTAAAATAACTACCGAATTTACCTTTGTTCTGCTCATAACTCATGGCTGCTTGATAGCATACAATCAGTGCATCTTGATCCCAATCTTGGTCGTCATAAAAGCGTACAAAGTATTTTTGCTTAATATTATTAATCAATGGCCGATAAAAGTAGCACAACTTTATTAATGCATCGTCACTACCCGCTTGAACTTGCTCAATTAATTCTTGTTCGTATGCTTCTGTCAATTGCATCGTATTCCTCCTTATAGCAATTTCAAAAAACTAATTAAGGGAAGAATACTGATTTTTTTAGTTGCAAAATATCGAACTCACGTTCAGACTTAGCAGTTAAATTTATTTGCCAAAAGCTGTAAAAACAAAAAATAGCTTCTGTTGAAAGCGCGTTAATTTTAAAAAATTATCACGTCTAACATAAAAATAGCCTGCAATTGCAGGTTATCCTAATCTTTATTTAAGTGGATTACGGCTGTTCAACATCTGATAAAGTAAAACACCGGTTGCTACACTAGCATTAAGTGACTGAACATGTCCCACCATTGGCAGAGTAAGCATCTGATCCATTTGCTCTTTTAATAGACGAGAAATGCCTTTACCCTCATTGCCAATGACCAAAACTGTCTTACCTTTGGCATTCCATTGCCGGTAATCCGTGCCCTTCATATCTGTGCCAAACAACCAGTAGCCGCGCTTTTTCAGCAATTGACTAGTCTGAACAAGATTATTGACGCGAGCAACTGGCACATAATCAATTGCCCCAGTAGAAGTCTTGGCAACAACAGAAGTTAAACCCGTTGCGTGGCGTTTAGGAATAATAATCGCATCAACACCGGTCGCATCAGCTGACCGCAAAATTGAGCCCAAATTGTGCGGGTCTTCAATTGAATCAAGCATTAACAAAAATGGTTCTTTGCCTTGCTCATCAAATTGATCGAGCAATGTCTCAAGGTCTGCATATTCAAAACTGGCAACAGTCAATACTAAACCTTGGTGATTGCCGCCCTGCACTAACCGATCCAGCTTGTTTTTAGGGACGGTTTGAATAACAATGCCCTTTTTTTTCGCTAAAGCATAGACCTCATTAGCGAAACTATCCTGCACGCCTTGCTGCAAAAACACTTTGTTAATCCGATCTGCATCCTGTGTTTTTAAAAAATCAACACCTGCATGCCGACCGAAAACAAAATCTTTATCAATTGAAGTCATAGTTATCAATGCCGCCTTCCTCAACCGTCTGAATACACCACGTTGTTAATTCACGTACGCGGTCCTTTTTATCTAGTAAATCCAAGTAACCCCAAACAGCCTCAAAGCCTGTTGACAGCTGATAAGTTGCTAAGCTCGTGTTTTTGGCCTTGGTATGGGTCTTAGCATTGCGGCCGCGTCGAAAAGTTGCCAATTCATCCTCAGTAAGCATCTGCTCATCCTGCATTTTAGTAATCAATGCAGCTTGTGCCTTCGCTGAAACATAATGTGTTGCTTCTCGCTGCAAGACCTGCGGTTTTACAATGCCGCCCTTTAATAAATGGCGCCTAATAAATAATTCGTACACAGCATCCCCCAAATATGCCAGCGTTTGTCCACTAAGCGTATCTGGGTTAACTTTTTCTTCCGTTAACTTTTTAATTTTAGTCACGTGTCCACCTTGTTCCCTGCGGGGTATCTTGAATTGTAATCCCCAGTTCTTTTAATTGATCGCGCAATTGGTCGCTCTTAGCCCAATCCTTGTTTTTACGAGCTTCGTCGCGAGCTTCAACTAATGCCGTAATTTCCTCATCATCACTTGTTTGTGTCTGCTCAGTTAATTTAGCCGTATCAATCCCAAAAACGCCAAGCCATTGACCTAATAATTCCTTGGCGTGTGCTAATGCATCCTTATCTGCTTGTTCAGCGTTAGTATTAGCATTAACTATTGGCAATAGATCATAAATTGCCGCCAATGCATTCTGCACATTGAGATCATTATCCATTGCAGTCACAAACTTAGTTTCTGTTTCTTCTAACGCCTGCCGCAATTCTGCCGACTCAGCTTTAGAAGTAGCATCTTCTAAGCGATAAGCAATGTTTGTCAGCGTGTTTTTAAACCTTTGCAAAATAATTACTGCTTGCTCCAGGTTTTCCTGCGAATAATTAATTTGCTTGCGGTATTGCACGCTAGCCATGAAGAAGCGCAACACTTGCGGGTCAACAGTTTTAAGTAAGTCATGAACTGTCACAAAATTGTGCAGTGATTTTGACATCTTTTCTTCTGTTTGACCCACGGTCACAAAGCCGTTGTGCATCCAATAGTTGACAAACTTTTGTCCAGTAGCGGCTTCACTCTGCGCAATTTCATTCTCATGGTGTGGAAATTCCAAGTCTTGGCCACCACCATGAATATCAATCGTCTTGCCCAGATACTTGGTTGACATCACCGAACATTCAATATGCCAGCCTGGACGCCCTAAACCCCATGGCGATTGCCACGCAATTTCATCAGACTGCTTTTGCTTCTTCCACAAGGCAAAGTCAATTGGATCTTCCTTACGCTGCTGCTCCTCATCATTGACATGTTCAGAGGCACCTTCTTCAAGTTCGGCAATATTTTGACTACTTAATTCGCCATAATGCTTGAACTTCTTAGCCCGATAATAAACATCACCAGCAGCTTCATAAGCATAACCATTTTTGATTAATTGTTCAATAAATTCGATAATTTCAGGAATTTCGTGAGTTGCTCGTGGGTGCTTAGTTGCCGGTTCTACATTTAATGCTGCCGTATCTTCAAGATAAAACTTAATATAACGCTCGGCTAATTCCGGCACCGTAATGCCTTCAGCTCGCGCCTCGTTAATCATTTTATCGTCAACATCCGTAAAGTTAGAGACATAATTCACCTTGTAGCCGCGATATTCAAAGTAACGCCGAATTGTATCAAAGGCAATCACGCTGCGGGCGTTACCAATGTGGATGTAATTATAAACCGTCGGCCCACAGACATACATCGAGATTTGTCCTTCAACCAGCGGCTTAAATTCTTCTTTTCTTTTTGTCAAAGTATTATAAATTTTCATGGTTCAGCCTCTTTTCTGTAAATAGCTATTCTCATTTTAGCAGAATCACGCTAACTTGCTAACCTCCAAGTACAAACAGTTACAATTACCTGCCATATTTCGGTGGATTCAAAAAGCCACAAATATATTAAATTTTTGCGGCCGGCTTTTAATTATGGATTATAATATTAATATCAAGTATTCATAATACATAATATATGAAGGTGATAGATATGAAAATTACAATTGGAAATTTTTATCATAAGCATCAGATAGTTTCATATTCAATTTTATACGCCATAACCAATATTATTTTTGACATTATTGGCTTGGCTTTAGGACACTCACCTAAGATGTTTTTAGTTGACGCGATATCTGCAATAGTGATGATTGTCGGCGGCTTCTGGGTAGAAAAGCATATTGATCCTAATAAAAATGAGTGGAATGAATTATTTGCGATGGCTGGTTGTGCTTTTCTTTATATAGCCGTTTGTGTTGGTGTTCGGTTCCTCAGTATGTATCTTTTACACGTTTGAGGTTAGATTATGAAAACAACAATCAAGAATTTTTATCATAAATATCAACTGGATATAAGTGTCCTAATAATTGGACTTTATAGTTTAGATACATATTGGCAATATTTCTTTTCTGGTTCAATTAAAGCTGCCATTAGTAGTGCTGTTCTTACGGCGATTACAATGCTAATTGCATATTGCGCGCGCTTTTTTACTTTTGACATCAACAACGCAACTTGGAAACAATTATTTTCTGCCGCGGGAATTTTCTTTCTATGGTTAATCGTCGAATATGGTGGTTGGGCTTTTCTCAAGTTTAACTTCTAACAAACAAAAATGCTGCTTCTAGTTGAAACAGCATTTTTATTTATTAAAACCAAGTTGTCGAAGCTCGCGCAACATCTTCATTAATATTTGGCTTACTCAACTGAGTAAGCAATTGGACCCCTTCTTTGGACAATTGCTTTTTAAGTGCAAGCTCAGTCAAGCTAGACTTCACATCAGCTTTAACTAAATAAGGGTTCTCTCGCTGATGCAGCTTCACAGTCGCTTGCTCAATAATGGATTGTTCATTGACATTAGGCAATTTTTGTTGCTGCAAAAACTTTAATAGATCAAATGCCTTCTTCGATTTTTTAAACATCTTTTGCACCTCTACTCTTATTTAACAATATAACATTATTTTTTGCTCCAGTTGCATTATTTTATTCTATAATATTCTTATCAATACTAAAATTATATAGTATACATATTAGAAACGAGACAGGTACCTAATGTTTGAAATCAAATTAACTAAAAAACAAATAATGTGATTAATCGCATTTTTACAAGTAATAGTTGCTGGAATTTATTATTATATTGAGCGGCCAAATCCTGATCCAATTAGTATTATTATCTACCTAGCAATTGGTTTATTATCCTTTGGCATGTCTTTTTCCAAGCGTCTAACAGCCGGAAAAACTATCAAAAAAGATGATATGACTAAAAATCAGAAATTTGAACAAAAACTTGAACTTTTTGGACTAGGAATAGCACTATTCTCAATAGTCATTAATTTTTCGGATTGGAGTTCCGAGCTACTTTTTATGGATGGTTACCTAATTGCATTACTGATGTCACCAATACCCGATAGAACAACGGCAAAATAACATAAAAACGTATTATCCCCACTAGATAATACGTTTTTTATTGTCTTCTTTTAAGCAGCTAGCTCGGTCTTGTTGCGTCATTAATTACTTTGGCAAAATCTAATGTTTACGATGGCGATATATCCATAACCCCATTAAGAATGCGACTCCTAATCCTGCTAACGCAATGCCGCCTCTAACTTGCCCCATATAAAAGAAACTCACACTAAGTAAAGTTAAAACTATTGCAAATATGATTGCACCTTTGGTACTAATTAAAAATTTCTGCCAGCCATATTCCAGACCTAAGGATTGTGACTCATCAAAATTATTAAT
This sequence comes from Lactobacillus sp. ESL0680, assembly GCF_029392855.1. Classification (NCBI taxonomy): domain Bacteria; kingdom Bacillati; phylum Bacillota; class Bacilli; order Lactobacillales; family Lactobacillaceae; genus Lactobacillus; species Lactobacillus sp. ESL0680. The sequence continues at coordinate 1,275,245 of NZ_CP113945.1, forward strand.
ATCTATCATGGCAGAACAAAGCATCATGTAACCCACCCAAGATAAAATTTCTATAGTCAAGTTAATACTCTTAACAAGTAGTATTCCTGTACTTATGCCCAACACGATAACAGCAATTATCAATTTCTTTTTAACTTGCTTCAGATTACTAACGACTTCTCGCTTCTGCAGCGTTTCCCGCATTCCCGTATCTTCCTTCAATAATTCATCAAGTGAAAGCTGATAATAATCACTCAACTTAATCAAACTATTGATATCAGGGTAGGACTTTTTATTCTCCCAATTTGAAAGTGTTTGTCTGGTAATCGCAAATTCTTGCGCGACTTGCTCCTGTGTTAATTTTTTGTTCAGCCGTGCCTGTTTTAAATGTTCACCAAATTTCATTGCTTGCTCCTCCATTACATAATTAATTTTGCTTAACTATTAAATGAAATTCAAGCAAAGTTTCTTTGCATGCTGGTCTAGCAAGGTTTTGACAACAAAAATATTATCGAACAGAATTTAAAAAATACTAATTTGATTATGGATTAAGATTACATATTAAAAGTAATACTTACTAGTTACTTTTATTCTCCCCTAAGCATACTACTTTTTATAAACATCATTACGTTTATCAGCATTAATAACTAAAACCACAAACTTATCATCATGAATATCTGCAATAACTCGATATTTACCTACTCGATAACGCCAAAGTGTATGCAAATTACCTTCCAATGCTTTTCCCCATAATCGAGGATTTTCAGAACCTGTAATGTGACTATCAAGCCAAGTAATAATTCTTTTTTGAACTTGTAGATCAAGTTTTCGAAACTTTTTTAATCCTGCCTTATCAAATTCCCACTTAAATTTCGCCATTTGACTTGCCAAAAACCATTTTTCTAACTTCTTCAGCTGATACTGTTCCTGTCGATTCATTTAGCATTTTAATTGCTTCTTGATAATCTTTCTGGTCTTCTACTTTTTCAGTAATGGCATTTCTCATATATGTAGAAACATTCTCACCTTCAAAATCAGCCATTTCTTTAACTTTGCGATACACATTCTCCGGAAATCTAATTGTTGTAACTGTCATAAAAATTCCTCCCTAATCTGTTATCACTATTATACCATTTATGACTACATTCGTATTCTACAAAGTATAAATAAAACACACGACCTCGATAAAATATCGAAATCGTGTGTTACTAACAATCCAAAATATCTATTCCAATTCTTGCCATTCTTTTCGAGAAATTAAATACATCAATAGCGGCAAAATTACAAAACCAAAGGCAACTGCTAAAATTGCATACCAATTAATCCCCACAACTTGACCATTCACAATCGTACCGAATTGGACCCGCCAGTTATATTCAATTAACATAAAAATCACGATGATAACGGACAAGACCGACGCAACAACATCAGTCAAAAAGTTCTTATTGGCTGGCAAAACTTTTTCTTTAGTCCGACCACGATAAAACTGAATAACCGAAATCGGCACTACCGCGAATTCCAAAAATCTAACGATTGATCCCAAAGTAACCAAATTGGTCAAATCATATTGAAAGGCCATTGGAATCAAGGTTGTGATTGCCGCTGAAATAAAAAACGTCCTAATTGGGAAGTTGCGCTTGGTTCTCTTAGTCAACTTCGTTGATAATTGATGCTCGCGTGCCATTGCTTCCAGAAAACGCGGTGCACTAAAGCTATAAGCGAAATTAATGCCCAGCATTGAGATTACTGCCCCTGCCAGAATGATATTATTTAACAGCGGATTAGCAAAAATTGTTGCTAACGCCACAACCTGATCTGTTTTCATTAACGCACTTGGATTAAGCAGCATTGCCACTGCCAAAACGCCAATATAAATAAAAGCAATTAAGATCACGGCTAGTGGAATAGCCCGTGGCAAGTTTTTCTCAGGTTCTTCCATATCTTCAGCACCAGAAGCTACCGCTTCAAAGCCTGAGAAGGCATACAGTGCCGAAACAACTGCCATCATAAACGTGCTGATTGTCACTGTCGGGACAATTGCTTTGCCACCCTCACGAATTCGGTCAACAGCACTTAAATCATAGTGGCTGCCGGCAGTCATTAAAATAATTGCTCCGGCTACAATTAAAACAACTAACGATAAAGTCTTACAAATAGTTGATAAATTCATAACATATTTTGTTATTCGTTGACCAAACAGATTAACAATTAAGTCTAGCAGCATTAATAGCAACAATCCAATAGTAATTGTCGTAAAACGATTGGGATTACCACCCAAAATCGCAATAACTGCCTTAACAATCCCGACTGAACTCGTACACCAGACGGCATCATTAGCAAAATAGCAGGTAACACCAATATAAAAGCCAAATTTATTACCAAATGCGGCTTTAGCGTAAGCATAGGAGGAGCCGGATTTATTAACATATTTTGATGCTGATGCAAATGGCAGTGCCAATACAGCTGCAAAAATTGCAGCTAATAGGTAAACGAGCAGTGACTTGCTGCCCACCTGTCTAACTACTGTGCCGGGTGTCAAAAAGATTCCCGACCCGATAATCAAGTTAATTGTTAAAAATACGATCGCCATAAACCCTAGTTTATCGCTCGCTTGCTTACGCTTGTTCATTTCTTTACCCCATTTCTTCAGTGTATTATTAACATTATATTAAATTATTAAAATTAAAGCTAGCAAAATATAAAATTTTATTATATAAATTTATTTTTGCTCATAAAGATAGTTTTATATATACTTAAACAGCAAAAAAACTGACCTACTTCAACAGTAAGTCAGTTTTTTAATTATTAATAATTACAGACCGTTTTCGCTCATTTGCTTCAAAGTCAAATCAAGGTGCTCAAGCACTCTATCCTTGCCTAACAATTCCATGGCCTCGCCCACTCCAGGACCAACCATTGATCTAGTTGTCGCAATCCGAATTGGCATAAACAAGCGTCTACCTTTAATTCCAGTTTCACGACGTGTTGCCTGCACTGCATTCATAATTTGTGGTGCTGTAAAGCGCGGAATTAAATTAAGTTGCTTCTTAAATTCTTCAATTACCGGACGAGCTTCATCCTTGCGAATTTCATCAATTTCTTCGTCACTTAAATCTTTAGGTGCAGCGAAGAAAATTTTAGCCAAATCAACAATCTGCTTAGTGTAAGACATTTGGACTGAGTAAATGTTAACTAGTTGCCGAACCCATTCCATCTTTTCTGGTGTTGGGTCTTGTTCAACTAGACCTGCTTCTTGCAAGTTGTTCAATGCAAGATCTAGCAAGGTATCACGGTCAGCCTGCTTGATGTACTGGTTGTTAATCCATTCCAACTTCTTTTGGTCAAAAGTAGCTGGGGACTTTGATAACCTCTCTGGATCAAATTGTTTAATCAACTCACGTTGGTTAAAGATTTCATTTTCACCACCGGGTGACCAGCCAAGCAAAGTAATGAAGTTGAACATCGCATCTGGCAAGTAGCCAAGGTCACGATATTGTTCAATAAATTGCAATACTGATTCATCACGCTTAGATAATTTCTTACCCGTATCAGCACTGATAATCAAGGTCATATGACCAAACTTCGGTGGTTCCCAGCCAAGAGCTTGGTAAACAGCCAATTGCTTAGGTGTGTTTGAAATATGGTCATCCCCACGCAGAACGTGTGTAATTTCCATCAAGTGGTCATCAATAACAACCGCGAAGTTGTAAGTTGGCATCCCATCGCGCTTTTGAATAACAAAGTCGCCGCCGATTGTATCAGATTCAAAGCTTAAGTGACCCTTAACAATGTCATCCCAAGCATAAGTAACCATTTCTGGAATGTGAATTCGAACAACTGGAGTTAAGCCTTTAGCTTCGGCATCGGCTTGTGCCTGCTTGATTTCATCAGCAGTCATTCCCTCATATTCGTAAGTATAATGAGGGGCAATACCCATTGCTCGTTGTTCTTCACGTTGTTCTTCCAGCTCTTCCTCAGTCTTGTATGAGTAATAAGCCTTACCTTCATCAATTAACTGCTTGATGTACTTATTGTAAATATCTTTACGTTCTGATTGACGATAAGGACCGTAATCGCCGCCCTTATCAGGACCTTCATCCCAGTCAATGCCCAACCAGTGCAAGTTCTCCATTTGGGAACGCGCACCACCTTCGACATTACGTTTCAAGTCAGTGTCTTCAATTCGTAAAACTAAAGTTCCCTTAGTATGCCGCGCAAACAAATAATTAAACAGCGCGGTCCGTGCATTACCAATGTGTAAGTGTCCCGTTGGACTTGGGGCATATCTTACACGAATTTTTTGTTTTGCCAAAATTCATGCCTCTTTCAAAATAGTAAATTCAAACAATTTTAGTTTACCCGTAATAGCAAAAAAGTTCAATCTTTCCTAGCCTAAAACCAGTTTTAATGCTTGGGCAATACTAGAAACAGGAATTACTTCAATCCCTAAATTCTTTAAACTAGCCTGCATATTGTGCCGTGGAATAAAAATTCGCTTGAAGCCAACCTTAGCAGCTTCTTTAATTCGAACCTCAATTTTATTAACTCGGCGCACTTCACCGGTCAAACCAACTTCACCAACAAAACAATCAGTTGGCAAAATTTCTTGGTTTTTATAACTAGAAGCAATTGCCATCACGACTGCTAGATCAACAGCAGGTTCATTCAAGCGAATCCCGCCAGTTGCGGTCAAGTATACATCCTGATTCTGCAGCATTAAGTTGCCCCGCTTCTCCAGAACTGCCAATAACAGTGACGCACGATTATAATCAATTCCTGACGTTGTTCTCTTAGCATAGCCAAACGCGGTCGGTGTCACTAACGCCTGAATTTCGGCTAATAGCGGTCGTGTACCTTCAAGCGAAACGACAACTGCTGAGCCCGTTGACTTAGGCAAGCGTTCATCCAGAAAGATTGCCGATGGATTAGTAACTTCCTGCAGTCCCTCATTAACCATCTCAAACATGCCAATTTCGTTAGCCGCACCAAAACGATTTTTCACAGAATGCAAAATTCGGTAGGCATGATGCTCATCACCTTCAAAATAGAGCACAGTATCGACCATATGCTCCAAAATTTTGGGTCCGGCAATTGTCCCTTCCTTAGTCACGTGACCAATCACAAAGACCGTAATGGCATCCATCTTGGCAATTTTCATTAATTCACTCGTTACCTCGCGCACCTGCGAAGCTGAACCCGTCATTGAGTCAAGACTGGGTTCATTCATTGTCTGAATAGAATCAATAACAACAAAGTCCGGTTGAACATCCGCTATCTGCTGACGAATATCTTCCATATCGGTTTCTGGAAAGAGCAACATGCTGCTGGCACCTAAGCCCAAGCGATTAGCACGTAGCTTAATTTGGTTAGCCGATTCTTCCCCCGATACATACAGTACCTTGTGATCATTGGCTAAGTCACTCATAATCTGCAACATTAACGTCGACTTGCCAATTCCTGGGTCCCCACCGATTAAAACGAGCGAACCGGGTACAATCCCGCCGCCAAGCACGCGGTTTAATTCCTCAGATTTAGTCTGAATCCGTTCTTCTCTTTCAGCTTTAACACTATCAAGTCGGACCGGTTCATTAACCCCCGTTTTTTTAATTAATCTACTTGGACTAGCCTTAGTCGACCGCGCTGCCACCTGCTCAGTTTCCTTTTCAAACTGGTTCCATGCCCCACAATTGGGACAACGTCCTAAGTAACTAGCCGAGATATAACCACACGAACGGCATTTATACTTAGTCTTAATCTTTGCCATTTAGATTCCTTCCTCATTGGTTGAGCCAAAGCCATTGGTCCGCTGCCGGCTAACAGGCAGATCGTTGTCTGTCTTTAAGTATTGCACAAAAATCCCTTGTCCAATTCGATCGCCCTTGCGAATTTGCAGCGGCCGCACGCCGTAATTAATTACCTGCATAAAAATTTCACCCTCATTGTTAGGGTTATTGTAATAATCTGAGTCAATTACCCCGATACCATTTGGCAGGCTCAAATTACGCTTGAAGGTATTGGACGACCGGTTAGCCAGTACTAAGACCTCATCATCGGGCATGTATGCCTTAATTCCTGTCGGAATCAGCAGCGGCTGCAAAATTTGATCTGCCAGTTGGTAATCAGGTTCATATAAGTGATGGCCGTTTCTAATTAAGCGAAAAATCCGGACAAAATTTAAGCGCCAAATACTTGGAATAACCATATCCTTAGCAGCTTCTATATCATAGCCCGCACTAGCAATCGTTTGCCGCCTTGGCAAATTAATATTTTTATTTTCATAACTCGATACAATCTCAAAGCCCCTTGTTTTATTCATTATTTACTCCCTTTAAACTCTGCAAAACTATTTTACAATAGATTGCGGGCTTTAATTAAAATCTTCTATAATAAATACGTAAAAAGCCAAACTTATTTTGTAAAGGACACACCCATGTATAGCATTAATGATCCCCACCAATTTTTTAAAATTTATGATGATGACGACATACTTATTTGTCACTGGACAATGGATAAAGTTGAGCGCCAAGATGGCACCGTCTGGGTAATGAACCATTTCTTTATTAATCCAGCCGCTGACAGTAAGCAAATTTTAGCAGAGCAAATGTCCATTGCCTTGAAAATTGCTCAAGAATCGCAGCGACCAATTTGGCCGCTTGACCCGCTGATAATTGCTTACTTTAGTAAGCATCCCGAATTTAACGAAATTTGGTACCACAAGCCAGCCGCAAAATAGCGACAATATAATTAAACGAAAAAAACTCGCAAGTATAATTCTTACGAGTTTTTTAATAAGATAATTTTACTTAATTAAGGGAATTCTTGACCAAATTCTTTTGAAACTTAACTAACAGACAACAGCAACTAATGACAATTGCCAAGATGCCGCTAACAGAAAAGACATTAAAGCCAATATTCTTGACCATTGTCGTTAATGGGTTAATAACAAATGGGCTAACAACACCACCAACTGAATAAATGGCAACATAAATTCCCAACGCCATTGAGACAGTGCTGTCGTCAACCGCAATTGAAATTAGGTAGGGGAACTGTCCCATTGCGATACTCATGGCTGCCCCAACCAAGAAGCTGCCGATAAAGACAATAACTAATGAATGGACAAAGCCAATCAGCAGATAGGAGATACCATAAAGTAAAAATGACAGTGCAATTGACGAATATCTAAATTTCTTACCAAGAATACCAACGATTAAACCACAGAGCATCCCACCAATTAATGAAATTGTCGAAGTCAATGCGGCTTGTGATGTGGCCCCTAGTCCCTGCTCAACAACAAAAAGGGAAATGTTGTTGTTCAAAACATTATTTAACAGCATTGTTAAAAATGCCCACAATGCACAGTAAAAAACATATTTGTTTAGCTTGATCTTGCCTGCTTCTTTAGTCTGGTGATTATCATCAGACACATCTTTAGGATGCATTGGCAATAACATAGTGACAACCAGCAAAATTAACAGTGAAAAGAGATAAATCCAATAATTATTAACCCAACTGCTCGCGGCAGCTAATTGCCCGCCACCCATGATAAAGACAACACCACCAATGTTAATGAACGTGGTGGACAAGCCCATCGTTGATTCCCGTTCTTTTTTAGGTAAAATTTGTGAAATCAGGACTTGCGTTAAATTAGTACAAGCTCCTTGACCCAAACCAACTAAACAAGAACAGATTATCAAGAAAATAAAGCTCTCATGGAAAAACAATGGTAATAAGCCACCAATTACAACAAGTAGAATTGAACCGACAGTTAAACTTTTCAAATTAATCTTACCAGCCGTCAATTTACCAATTATTAGTCCAGCAACCATCATAAACAGGTTGGGCAACGAGGTCAGCATTTGAACACTAGTATTATTTAGGGCAAAGTGCTGCGCGATTGCCGCATATGAGGGTGTAATGGCTAAGGCAGCCATGCCAATCATACTAACTGCCAAAACACCAATTCGTGTTTTTAGAACATATTGTTTAGAAACGTTCACTTGTTAGCACTTCCCTTTGCAAATACTTAAAACAGCATTGCGACCAGAAAAGGCGGCATAGCCAGCAGTACTTCCCGGCAAAGTAACGGCGTAAGTATCGCCAACTAACATCCCGGCAGCGTCATTCCCAACAGCATACAGACCGTCAAGAGGGTAACCATAGCTATTTAAGACTGCATTATGGTCATCAACCCTGATGCCGCCAAGGGCACATGCCATGCCAACACCAAGTTCAACAGCATAATATGGGCCTTCTTTAAGCGGTGTTAAATAAGCTGCAGCTTTACCAAAATCACTGTCCTTACCCTGTTCCACTACCTTGTTGTAGCGCTCAATAGTAGACTGCAAATTAGGTAAGTTGAGCTTTTGCGCAAGTTCTGCAATTGAATCAGCCTTAGTTAAATACTTCTCATTGTTTTGAAGATCACGGGTAATTTCATCAGTCAAATTAGCTAATTTTTCTGGTGAAACCGGTGAATTACCTAACTCCTTATATAAACCGACATTAGTTAAGTGGTCTACAGCGGCTTGATCGAGGATTGAAAAAGTCCGTGCTTGCGTTAAAATACTGCTGCCAGCGTGACACATATTGTCATTAACATCTTCATTGACAAAACGATCTCCACGCTCATTAACCCATAAAATTGCTTCTTGTGTAGCTGCAGCAGCCAGTTGTGAAGCCATGTGGACAAACGGTGGTCTTGTTTTATCAAGAATTGCGCCGCCACCATATTGGATCGCGCCCATTTGATAATGTTCGGCACCTGCTTGCCAGGCTAGCTGCATCCCATCACCAGTTGACTTGCCATCACTAACAGACAATAAGCGATCATTAAGCGGCGTCCGCTTTTTAACTAATTCTGGATTATCAATATAGCCACCTGTCGCAAGAATAACATCATTGACTGATAATTCTCTCATTTGACCAGTTGCTTCATTTTTAATGATTAGTCCAGAAACGTGACCATTATGTTGTAAAATCTTTTGCGCACCAATGCTGGTAACAATTTCAATGCCATACTCATTAACTTTGGTCAGCAAAGTCTCAATTGCGGCTTTGCCACCACCGTTAAAGGTATGAATTGTTGGCCAGCTCTTTCCTTGCGGACCAACTTTGACAAATTCAACACCTAATTCATGCAGCCAATCAATAATTGCGCCGCTGTGGTTAATAAATTTCTTTAAATGAGGGGCATTGGCTTCATAGTGCGAATAATTTAATTCATCTTGCAACAATTCAGTCGGGTCGATTGTAATTCCCTCCTGCTTTTGCAAATAACTATCTACACCCATCGCACCTTCAACATAATTACCATCGCCGCCCAACGTGCGGCCTTTTTCAATTATTAAGGTGTCGAGGTGCTGTTCACCAGCACTTACTGCTGCAGCTAAACCTGATAGGCCACCACCGACAATTACTAAGTCATAATGGGCTTTTTTAGGAAACATCGTCTGCCTCCTATTTCAAACCAACTGAAACACCACCATCACTGAGAATGGTCTGACCAGTCATAAAGGTTGCTTCGCTAGCTACAAAGACATAAACTTTGGCAACTTCGGCTGCTGTTTCGTAACGTTTCATTGGGACTGTCGGCAAAATCTTCTCAAGGAAGCCGCCGTCGTTTAATGGGGTCTTAGTTAAACCTGGGGCAACACAATTTACACGGATATTATTTTCAGCGTAATCAACAGCTGCTGCTTGGGTCATCCCCATAATACCGTTCTTGGCTGCGTTATAAGCACCCATTCCGCCTGGATTATAAATACTGCCTAAGGCTCCGGCGTTAACAATTGAACCATAACCTTGCTTCAAGAAAACTTTGATTTCTTCACGCATACATAGGAATGTCCCGCGCAAATCAAGGTTAATTGTCTTATCAAAATCATCATCAGTTAATTCAGCAAATGGCTTGAGCACACCACCACCAGCATTATTAACGGCATAGTCTAACTTGCCATAAGTATCGATAATTTTATTTAAACTATCTACAATGCTGTCGGTTTTCATAACATTCAAAACTAAGCCGGTAATCTTGCCATCATACTTTTTATCCAAATCTTTCGCTGCATCAATAACGCTAGGATTGTAGTCCGTCAATACAACATTAGCACCTTGAATGGCAAATTCTTCACTAATCGCATAACCAATTCCTTGAGCAGCACCTGTAACCATTGCAACTTTATCTTTTAACATTTTTGTATCCTCCTAATTTAAACTTTTAATTGCTTCTTTAGCGGCAATCCAACCTGAGACAAAGGCAAAGCCGTTCGCGATCCCTTCATAGCTTGGATAACCATCTGAGTAAAGTCCATTAACATTATTGCCAACAATATATAAATCTTTAATTGGTGAACCGTCTTCTCTAACCGGCTCACAATTACGATTGACATTGACACCGTCTAAAGTTCCCAAAATTGCACAATGTTCAATAATTGCATAAAACGGGCCATCATGAACTCCAAACAGCAATTCAGCAGCTGGTTTTAAGAAAGTGTCATCTTGTTTATCTTCAACCGCTTGATTGTAAGAAGCTAGGCTTCTCTTCAAAGCTTCAACGGGAACATTTAGCTTTTGTGCTAATTCTTCAAGTGTACCTGCTTTAACAACCTCACCGGTTTTAATAGCATTATCAAAGTCTTGTTGAATATTTGGCAGTGGACCAACCGCAGTCCGTGGTTCTTCACCAACCTCGCAGAATTGTCTTTCAAACGTATCTTCTAACTCAACTTCATGATCCTTAAAGTAATCAAGCGTTGCTTGGTCTAAAACAACATAATATTTGCCATGAACGTTGTGTGCAGCATTGCCCCACATGGCAAAGTCATAAACAACATCTTCATTAACAAAACGATTAGCTGTTTGGTCTAACCATAATAACGGCAAATTGGTTAAAGTTTCGACGCTGCTATCACGCTTCATTGGGTTAATCTGCATACTTGGCGCGCAGCCATGAGCAAATAAAGCTGGACTATGGCGCAAATCAGCACCAAGTTTTTGCGATAAGCGAATTCCAACTCCTGTTGACTTATGTTCTCCTAAATTCAATAAGTCAGCAGTATCTGAATAACGTTCCTGCAGCATTTCATCGCTGCCGCAATAGCCACCATCAGCAAAAATCACTTTGCTGGCTTCAATTCGAATTTGCTTACCAGTCTTGTCTTTAGCAATCACAGCCTTTAGACCATGATCGTAATCAAGAGAAGTAACTTCAGTTTCCATTAACACTTGATTTCCAGCAGCTTCAAACTTTGCTGGTAATTTGTCCCAATTGGCAATTTTTTCCGCAAAATTATTAAACTTATGATAAACAAGCGGATCATTCAAGTGAGCCTTTTGCTCACTCTGTTCAACAGTTACCGGCAAGCCCATTTCGGTTAACCGGTCAATATTTTTTCCAGATTCTTTCAAAAATCTAGCTAAGAGTTCACCATTAACAAAAAAATGATTGTAATCTGTTAAACCTTGAAAGGCATCACGATAATCATACTTAACGCCTAACTTATTTTGCTGGCTAGAATCAATCGCAAAGACACCATGCGCACCAAACTTACCAGCGCCGCCAACTTTATTTCCTTTTTCGATCAGAACAAACGGAACCTTTTGTTGATACAGTTCAAAACTTGCAGAAATCCCGGATGACCCAGAACCTACAACCACTACTTTCGTAGAAATAGTTTCCATTCAAATTCCACCTTTCTTGTGACCTTTATTACAATCTAAATTGTAAAGTACATCACAAGAAACCGCTAACACATAAAAGTTACTGCTGATAACTTAAAGTTATTGCCTTAGTTATTAATTGGGCCAATTCCTTTTGTTTACTGGTACTGATTGCAACAACGATTTCGAATTTATTCTTCAAATATTCAGGCGATATTCTGTAAATATTTTCACAATAATTGATAGACTGAAAAGTACTAGGCAGCATTGTCAATCCACCTCTGTAATTGACATTTAAATACGCAGCAGAAAAATCATTGACGGCCGCTATTTCCTTATAGCTCCAACCTTCTTGAGCATAAGCTTCTAACATTGCAGTTTGAATATTTAAAATTCCGGTCGACTTCCAATCTTGCATATAAATGGTAGAGTTTTTAGCCAAATTCTTTAGGTTTTGGTCATACTTTTTTACACTCTTAGAATTGAATACCAAGTCAAAATCAACTGTCTCTAACGGAAAAGTAATCACTTTACTATTACCAGCAAATTCAAGCTGAAAGCCAATTAAAATATCATAATTATTCTTAAGTAGACGGCTGATACTGGTGTTGAACGCTTCCTCATCAAAACTAACTACATACTTATCAGGCAGACAATTAGCGAGCCGCGCAGCGTGACTTTCTAGTCCCTGTAAAAAATGAATCCGCAATAATTTCTCAGGATGTTCATCTGGATTATGCCAAATTTCACTATATGAATTAATAATTTCAACAGCTCGCTCATAGAAAAGTTCCCCTGTTGGCGTTAAAGAAAATTCCCCTGCTGTTCGGTTAAGCAGCTTATGTCCTAGTTCGTTTTCTAATTTTTTAATCGCTGAACTCACAGCCGTTTCAGAAACATAATTTCTTTTAGCAGCAGAGATAAAACCATGTGTTTGAACAACATCTACAAAATACTTAACCGGCATCAAATTATAATTCATTGCTTTTCCCTTTTATTTAGCCAATATATTACTCTTTTCACATAAGATACCATAAATCAACTATTCCTAGACAGGTTCTTAATAAAAAATATTGCCCAATTAACCAAAATATCTATATAATTTTTTAGCATTCACATATATCAATTACCATCCAGCCAATAGACGTTAGTGCTGTTATAGGCTAAAATATGAGTTAGACAAATTATCAAGGAGGAGCTAATTTTATGACAAAAGAAATCACAAACGATGCTATCAATAACTATACCCAAGACCTTGCTAAGCACTCTGGTATCAATATTGCCAGTCATGCTGCACAAGAAAATGGAATTTTTAAGGCTAGTCAAAATACCCAAACCAAAATTGACCTCGACCCAACTTTTTCAATTGAAATCGATACGGGTAAGCCAGCTGACCAAAAACAATCAGGTCGCTGCTGGATGTTCTCAGCTTTGAACACCATGCGCCACCCACTTCAAAAGGAGTACAAGGTTAAGGACTTTGAATTATCCCAAAACTTTACTAATTTCTGGGACAAGTTCGAAAAGTCTAACTGGTTCTTCGAGAACGTTATTGCCACAGCTGAACAACCACTTGGCGATCGCAAAGTAGCATTTTTATTTGCCACCCCACAACAAGACGGCGGTCAATGGGACATGCTTTGTGGTCTTATCCAAAAATACGGTATCGTACCTAAGACCGTTTATCCAGAAACCGCCAACGCGACAAATTCAAGCGCATTAAATGACACCTTGAATACCTTATTGCGTAAAGACGGATTGGAATTACGCGACTTGGTTAACGCAGGTAAGTCCGAAGAAGCAATTCAAACACGCAAAAACGAAATGTTAAACGATGTTTTCCGGATTTTGTCTGTTTCACTCGGCGTGCCACCTACCAAGTTCGACTTTGAATACAAAGATGATGATGGTAATTATCACCGCGACGCTGCTATTACACCAAAGGAATTCTTTGACAAATATGTCGGCATGAACCTTGAAGACCACGTCTCAACTATTAACGCACCAACAAGCGATAAGCCTTATCACAAGGTCTTTTCTGTTGAGTATCTTGGCAATGTTGTCGGTGGCCGCCAAGTCCGTCACCTCAACTTGAAGATTGCAGAAATGAAGGAATTAATCATCAAGCAATTAAAGGCTGGCGAAGTTGTCTGGTTCGGTTCCAATGTTGGCAAGGATTCTGACCGCCAACTTGGCTTATTAGACACCAATATTTACAAGCGTGACGAATTGTTTGATATTGACTTCTCAATGTCCAAGGCAGACATGCTTGACTCTGGTGAAAGTATGATGGATCACGCCATGGTTATCACTGGTGTTGACCTGGTAAACGACAAACCAACTAAATGGAAGATTGAAAATTCATGGGGTGTTAAACCTGGTTTTAAGGGTTACTTTGTCATGAGTGATTCATGGTTTGATTCCTTTGTTTACCAAGCTGTTATCAACAAGAAGTTCTTACCTGATGACCTTAAAAAGGCCTTTGACGAAGGCAGCAAGGACCCAATCCAATTATTACCTTGGGACCCAATGGGTGCTTTAGCTTTTAAATAAATAATTGTAAGCAAAAAAAGCGTTACTTTTCAGTAACGCTTTTTATTTTTCAGTAATTGTAACTGTATCGTTATTAACTATCACTACCCCATGATTACTAATTGTCTTCAATGGCAGCTTGGTAGAATACTCGGCAAAAATTTGTTGCGACTTGCGCTTAAACGGAAAACTCAGGTAATGCGGTAAAACATAAAAGTCAACTAACTTTAGTGCCTGATAATTCAGTAAATCCGGCGCCTTCCTGGTACTGTCCATTAAACTAAGATAGCCAATATCTGGGGCTGTAATAGCTGCGCCGGCTGATTCACCAATATATAATTTGCCCACGTTAACTTCACTAATCAGCAGCTGATCTGCACCTGTTCTTCTTAATTCTTGCAGCAAGTAAAAGGTATTCCCACCAGAAAGATAAATCACATCCGCAGCTTGTAAACCGGTTTTAATAGCCCTAGTGGAAGCAACTGCCACATCTAAAACATTAACCTGCATCCCTAAACGTTCTGCTAATAATTTGGTTTCGGAACGCAGCATTGTCTGATGCCCTCTTTCAACATTACTGGCTGTTGGAATATATGCGACTCTCTTACCGTGTAGATCGCCAGCAAATTTAGGTAATAAGTCACAGACATTGTTTAACATTGATGCTAAGAAGAGTTGCGCCATGATTAAGTGCCCCCACAAGTTTATTGATAATCACTAAAATCGATTACCTGGTCATATTGTTTTAATTCGTCTTTTTCATAATGATGGATAACCTCAACAAAAGTCAAGTCCGAATCAAGTAAATACTGGTGGATTTTATTGGAAGTTGCCCGATCAAGTGAAGCGTTAATTTCATCTAACAATAAAATTGGTCGCTCAGCTAAAATCGCCCGCGCTAATTCAATTCTTGCGAGCTGCCCGCCCGACAATTGATCGGCGTTGTCACCTAATTGATAGTCAAAACCTTTTTCTTGAACAATTTCGTCTAATTCTAGCATTGAACAAACTTCAATTACCTTTTCTAAAGGAATCTCAGCGCCCAAAGTCAGGTTAAACCATAAATTGTCAGCAAAAATCACTGGAGCTTGGCTGGCATAGGCAAACAAATCTGTCAGCTGCGCAACTTGATATTCATGACCATCAACCGTAATCTTGTCAGCCTGACCGAACTTGCCAGTCAACATAAATTGAAACAGAGTTGACTTGCCGCTGCCTGATGGCCCAATAACTGCTATCTTTTGTCCCTTTTTAATTGCCAAATTAATTCCTTGAGCCAATTTTTGCTCTCTGACTAAATTGATTTTCGAAAAAGCAACTTCTTGATTAAAATCAGTGACTTCAGGTTCATGCTCTTCACTAAGAGCTAAATATTGTTTAATCTTAGCTACAATATTCTTCGTCGTTGAAAAGTGATTGCGTTCCTGCATAATCGTCAAAATCGGATTCACAAATGAGTTTGATAGTTGGACAACGGCAAATAATGCTCCCAAAGTCGTCTGACCCCTAATTATTAAATAAATTCCCACCAAAATTGGTAGTAAGAATGTCCCAATTTCAGCAACGAAATTAACTAACGCCTGTGAATTATCATTTAACAAGTTCATCTGAGCCAGTGATTTTTCCAGTTTATTAACCACTTGCTTATTTTTAGCTACACCATTTTGTTGCTGCCGGTACAAGCGCAAAGAATCAGCACCAGCTAAAAAGTTCTTGGTTTGATTAACGTATTCTTCATTAGCACTTGTCCAGTGGTCCGACGCCTTTTGCAGTGGCTTTTGGAAGAAACTAACTACAACCATCGGAATAACCGAACCAATAAAGAATAAAATAGTCAACAGCCAATTAATATAAAAGGCGTAACCCAAAGACAATATCAACATGCAGGCACTCATTGCAATATTAATTTCAGCACCAAAGCGGTTGGTCTCAAGCAGCTTGAAGTCACTTGTTAAAAAGCCAAGTCCTGCCGAATTTTCTGCTCGTTCTTCATGCAGCATCCCATTAAAGACCTTAGTTCTCAATGTACTGTTAGTTTGTCTAATTGCGTCATTTTTCAAATAGTTATAGCCCAGCTTCGCCAGAAAGACGATTACAAAAAGAATAATAATCGTTACCAAAAAATGCGGCAGCTTTTGCGGCTCACCCTTTGTACCAATATTAACCAATGTTCCTGTCATATACGCCATCACGATATTTTCTGCGCTTGCAACAAGTCCCAAAAGGCACATTAAGATTAGCTTAGGTTTTGAATAGTATTTTGCAATCATGAGTTGCTCCTTCAAATAATTAATTTCAATATATTCTTTAAGTTAATTAAAGTCTTTTACCCAGTTAAAGCAATAGCTACTGCCCAAGTGGTCGCTCATGATGACTAAGTGGTCATTTTTATGCATTAAAAAACGTTGAACTTATTCAACGTTTACTTGCTAATCTTTAGTTTAGGACACTTTTAATAAAGCGCATAAAGGCTGCTTGTCCAACTTGAGTTTGCTTAAAGACACCAGCATCAGCAAGCACCCTAACAAAGACTTTGCCCAGCTCTGACTGTAAAATGGCATCAACATTAGCTGCTGTAATCTCATTTTGCGCCGCAATCTGCTTCGCCCAGGGCAAATGGATTGCAGCGATATTATTCTTATCACCTAGCAAAAATTTACGCACCTCTTGCAGTTCTGACTTAAGCCGCGGCGGCAAAATCGCTAACCCCATCACTTCAATAAGGCCAATATTTTCCTTCTTAATGTGCTGAACATCTTGATGAGGGTGAAAAACACCGTCAGGATATTCACTTGAGGTTTGGTTATCACGTAATACTAAGTTGAGCTCCAACTGGTCACCATGCGTGCAGGCAATTGGCGTAATTGTATGATGTGGTGTTTCTCCTGTAAAGGCCCGCACGCCAACCTGCTCATCACTATACTGTCGCCATGCCTGCAAAATTTTATTGGCTAAGGCAACCAATTGCTTTTTGTTTTGGCTGCGTAAGCGAATTACTGACATTGGCCACTTTACAATCCCAGCCTCTACATCAGCAAAACCCTTAAAGTTAAGCTTGGTTGTTATTTTTGCCTTCATCATCGCAAAATTATGACGTCCGCCTTGGTAATGCTCATGTGTAAGTATCGACCCACCAACAATTGGCAGATCAGCATTACTACCAGCAAAATATCCCGGAAATTGTTCAATAATATTCAGCAGCCGAGTAAATGTTTTTTCCGAAATTTTCATTCCTTCATGCTTAGAAGAAAGAAAGATACAATGCTCATTAAAATACGCATAGGGTGAATACTGAAAGCCCCACTCCTCATCACCGATCTTAAAGCGGATAATTCGGTGGTTGCTGCGGGCTGGATAATTATCACGCCCTAGATAGCCCTCATTCTCCATACACAATTGGCACAAAGGATAACCAGTTGCTTTTACCTTCTTCGCCGCCGCAATTGCCCGCGGATCTTTTTCCGGTTTAGACAAATTAATCGTAATTTCTAAATCACCATAGTCACTAGGCGTAACAAAATAAATATTCTTGGCAATTGCCCGCGTTTTAATATAGTCACTAGTCTTACTTAATTGATAAAAATCAGCAATTGCCTGTTCTGGCTTTTCTTGATACGTCTGCCAAAACTGCCGATTAACAATACTAGGACGCGGCACTAATAAATTCATCAATTGCGCACCCAAAATATCTTGTTCATTGAAAGTAGAACCACAATGACCATTTTTAAGAGCAGCTGCAACCAATTCATCTTTTAAATCAATTAAAACTGTGCTTGTTGTGACCGCAGAACGTGCTTCATCTCCTACTAATGCCAATACTTGATTAGTTAAATAGATCCGATCCAATTCTGCATTATCACTTGCAGCAATTACTTGCGTAACAAATTGCTCAACCAAATTTGTTTGTGTCATTTTTACATCCCACTAAATTATTCCAAAACCTTAGCGCCATCGGATGTTTCCGCAAGATAAAATGATGGTTCATAACCGACTACTCGCTCATACACCGTACCAACATTTTGCTCAAAAGCTGCTACATCTTTCTTGTTAACAAGCGCGATTGCACAGCCGCCAAAACCGGCTCCCGTCATTCTTGCACCTAATACCCCTGGCTGCTGCCACGCGGCGTGAACTAGGGTATCTAGTTCCTTGCCCGTAACTTCATAATCATCCTGCAAAGACACATGTGAGGCATTAATTAACCGGCCAAACTGTGCCAGATCACCTTTTTGCAAGGCCTGTTCAGCACGCAATGTCCGCTCATTTTCCCAGATAGCGTGACGCGCCCTCTTAAGAAGGATTTCTGAAGATAAGAGTGAACTATACTGGTCCAAAGTTTCACTATCTAATTCACCCAAAGAGTTAATCTGCAATTCTTTTTGTAAATCGCCTAGTGCCTGCTCACATTCACTTCGGCGCTCATTATATTTGGAATCGGCTAGTTCACGACGCTTATTAGTATTCATAATGACAATTACATTATCTTGCAGATTAAGCGGCACCATCTTGTATGCCAGAGTATTAGTATCAAGCAAAATTGCCTGATCTTTCTTACTCATTGCAACTGCAAATTGGTCCATAATTCCGGAATTTACGCCAATAAAGTCATTTTCAGTAGCTACCCCCATCTTAACAAGATCAAGCGCACTAACATTAAGGTTAAACTGATCGTTCAGTATCACACCAATTAACATTTCCAGAGCAGCTGATGAAGATAGTCCCGCACCGTCAGGAATATTGCCATCAACATAAATATTTAAGCCATGAGAAATTTGAGCACCTTTAGAGAGTAAAAAGTTCAGCATCCCTTTAGCATAATTAGTCCATGAATCTGATTTAACAAAGTGTAAGTCAGCAAGTCCAACTTCAATTATCCCTAATTCCCCAAAACTACTGGAGTAAAAACGGAACTTTTGGTCATTACGGCTACTGACAGCACCATAAATTCCCAAAGTAATTGCACAGGGAAACACGTGGCCGCCATTATAGTCGGTGTGCTCGCCAATTAAATTAATTCTCCCCGGCGAAAAATAATAGCCGCTAGGGTCTTCATGATATATTTCAGTAAACTTCGCTTTTAATTCTTCTTTGTCCATTTTGTTTCTATCCACCTTCATAAAAAAGCGCTATCAAAAATATTTCTATCTAATTGTACTATTTTTTATGATTCCGGCAAATTCAAATTAACAAAATTTAACAGCAGCTAACTAGCCTTTATTCAATCGTGATATCACCAGTTGAGGAATCAACTTTGAGTATTGCCTTGCTGTGAGCAACTTTCTTATTAAGATGATCGTCTACATCATCGCCAAAGTAGTCAATATTACCAGTATCAACTGACAGATGATACGTTATCTTTTTACTAGCTTCATCCAAAGTAAAATCACCTGTATCTAATGAAAATGAATTATTCCCTAATAACTGCGAGCTAGAAATATGCACGTCGCCAGTATCGACATCGCTAGTAACATTGGCAACCTGACTAGCAGTAATCTCAATATCGCCAGTGTCAGTCGACAAGTTATTACTTACTGACTTGACATTTTTAAGGTCAATATCGCCGGTATCAGAATCAATCGCTAATTTTTGCAATTGTAAATTATCTAACTTAAAATCACTTGTTTCTGTCTCGGCATTAATCTTAGTTAATGAATTCTTGTGTGGAACCGTAATTTCTACCCGACATTTAGTAGTTAGATGTTTGCCATTAATTGAGATACTGCCAATGCCAAAGAAATGGTTGTGCGACCGTTCACGCTGGCTAACCAATAATTCATCATCCTTGACCTTCGCATTAATCCGGTTTTTCTGATTATCAATAATCTTCACTTGATATTTAGCACCTTGACGAACACTAACATCAGCTAGATCAACATCTACTTTAATTTTAGTAAATTTCTGGGGATAAATTATTCTGGTTTTTGTCGGCTGATTATTTGCGGCACTTGAAGTACTTGCTTGATGCCTAACATAAATACCGGCACCTAGCAAGACCACGATTAAGCAGACTACTAACGTAATTATCACTTTTTTATTTTTCTTCATTTTCAACTTTCTCTTTCTAATAGACTACTAGTATTATAATACACTATAATCATTGCATTTTTAATATTTTTTAGTCAACCAGCTAGTTGTTTTTTCATAGAAAAAGACGTCACAACTTAAGTGTAACGTCTAATAGTTTTACCAAATATGCAACAAGCGATCAGCTTGTAATTTATTTAAATTAAATTGGTGGACGTGCTGTGGCCTACTTTGCGGGACTTCTTGAATAAAGTCAGCTAAATTAACCAATCCTGTTGAATACGTCCAGACACCCTTAACTTTTTTGATTGGATCCAATAATTCATTTCTGACTGGATACGCTGAAATCAAAAAGTGCTTGTGATGAAATTTGAACACAAAATACGGCAGCCGAAATTTCTTAATGATTTCATCTTTTGTCTTACCAATTGTAATCACATTGCGATAAGTGCCGTACTTTTCTGTAAAACGGTCATTAAAAGAAAAGTAAAAATTAGAAATATGCACGTGCGGAAAATCTGCCTCCGCTACTTTATCTGGAATTGCAATTACGTGTGCAAAATGGTCTAAATTACTCTCTTTTTGTGACAAGGCTTTGCCCATCTGGTTAGGATTGATTACGTGCGCCCATTCTGGCACCTGCCAATTATCCTTATAGGTCAAATACATTTCCCGGACCACATCAGGTCTGACCCAATCATACTGCCGACGTACTTCATTGCGGTTAAGCAAGTTACGTAAGCTTTTGTGGTACATTAAATCCACGACGAATAATTCATACCGGTAACGCTCAACCCATGGCTTATAATGTTCTATGCTATCAGAAACAATATGGGTACTATCAACAATTACCGTTTCGCCGCGCTTCATCTTTTCTTCTACGAGGTAATCAACTAACCGCTCTGTCTGCTTATTTGCATATCGCGGAATTACTTGATGTAAGCAATCGGTATCTTCTTCATAAAAATAGGTCAAATTCGCCAATAATAATCTAATTTGATCGCGACTAATCGCATATGGTTGTAAGTGATGGCGAGCAATGAATGAAGATTTACCGGAGCCGGGTGCGCCTCGTAATAAAAATATTTTACGCATGCCTTTTACTCCAAACTAAGAATGTAAAAAATTATATAGTATCGTAATAAATTTTAACATACATCTGCCTAATTCCTTAGTCAGAACCAAAAGCAATCTTAAAATTTAAGATAAAATTTTTTTATCGACAATTTGTAAATGAGTATCTAGTGTATAACTAATTGGTTCAGCATTGGCTACTTCCAAATGGACAATATCCTGATCGTTAATCCCTTCCATTTTTTTAATTAATGCCCGCAAACTGGAGCCATGGGCAACAATCAATTGGTCTTCGCCCTTACGTAATCTGCTTGCTACCTCATTATAATAGTATGGCAATAGTCGCTGCTGCGTCTGATACAAACTTTCAGCAAGCGGCAACCGCTGCACATCGCAGTTAGCATAACGTCGGTCCGTAATTTGCTTACCAGCAGGTGGAATGGAATAAAACCCGCGCCGCCAGTTTAAAATCTGCTGTCGGCCATAAATTTGGCGGGAAAGGTCCTTATTAGTGCCACGCAACTTACCATAATGCCGCTCATTTAGCCGCCAAGTTTTAGTAATTGGTAAATACAAAAAATGACAAACATCCGCCACAATATCGGCAGTAACAATTGCCCGCGACAAAATTGAAGTGTGGATATGCGTTGGTGCAAAATCGGGAATTTGCCTAATTAATTCACCAGCATATCGTGCTTGTGCCCTACCTTTAGAAGTTAAGGGCACGTCATTCCAGCCGGTATAGACATTAGCCGAATTAGCTGTACTTTCACCATGTCTTACTAAAACTAGCTTAACCATTTTACTTAACCCAATGCATAATCAACAGCACAATTCCGCCAATTGTAAATATAATTCCTAAAATCATAAAGCCGATTGTCCCCCGCCGGCGATTTTGCTGGCGACGATTATAGGCATATGCCATGTCATAAAGTCCAACAATTAAAACAATAATGGCTGTAAACAAACTAACTTTCATTTATATTTCCCCTAATTCTCGTAATCATGACCTGGAACAATCATATCATCATTTTTGCCGCGTTCGCACTCCACTTGAAAATTAATATGGTTAATCCCCAACTGCCGCAGTTTTTGACTAATCTGCTGCGTTAATTTTTCAAATTCCCCCGCAGTCAATTTCGCATCCACATTTACGTGAGCATCAAGCATAATATAATCGTCGCTATAGCGCCATAAATGCACATGATGAATATTTTTAATCTCTGGAAAAGATAACACAATTTTATTCATTTGTTCAAGGTCAATATCAGGATTAGATTCCATTAAAATATTAGCAGCCTTTTTAGTAATTTGATATGCTTCACGCAGAACAAACAATGATACCAGCAGTGTCATTACGGGGTCAAGCCACGTAATCTGCCAAAAGTAAATGAACACCGCGCCAATCACAACCGCAACACTGGACAAGGCATCACTCAGCATATGAACAAAAGTAGAGCGCACATTTAAATTTCCTTGAGCATCACGATGCATCGCCAGCATAGAAATAAAGTTAGCCACTAGCCCAATTACCGCTACGACCAGCATAATGCCGCCCTTGATTTTGCTGGGCTGCCAAAAACGCTCGATTGCTTCAATAAATAGAGCAAGGCTAATCAGAATTAAAATAATGCCGTTAGTAAAGGCCGCTAAAGTTTCCGCACGTTCGTAACCAAACGTTTTATATTGGTTGCGGCTGCGACTACTAATTAAGTGCGCAACAAATGAAATGATAATCGCACCGACATCACTTAAATTATGTACGGCATCTGATAATAAAGCTAGTGACCCAGACGCGAAGCCGCCAACAAACTCTGCAATCGTAATGACAATATTCAGCAGCGTTACGTAAGCATAACGCTTAGTTGTGTGATCTTTCATTTTTGCATTCCTTTCCTTGCATTTAGTGTAACAAAAAAGTCTTACTGCTCCCAGTAAGACTAGATATTTTCTGCATTAATATTATAATCAATAATTTCAAATTTACCGTTATCTTGGAGAACGCCACGGCTGACACTGCCGTTATCGGGAAAAGTAATATCATGTAAGCCATCACTTTGATTCCAATACTTGATTCCCAAGGTTTTAATAAAATCACCGTGTGACACCAGTAAAACACGCTTCTCATCTTTAGTTAAATCGTTTAGCACGTTAACTGCCCGCACCATTCGGGCGTCAAGTTCTTCCTTATTTTCAGCTAAATGTCGCGGATCAGCCTTTTTAGTTGCCTCACGAAATTCATAAATTCCCACTTGATTGATAATTTTACTGACGTCATCCTCGGGGCCAATGCCAGCGGCTAGAGCTACTTGTTTCCAAGTATTATGAACATCATCGCCTTCAAACGACCCAAAAAAGACTTCACGAAATTCGGGCAGCTTTTTAATTTTACCAATTTCTGACACTTGATTGGCATCCTTCATTAAGTGCACCGTGTCAATTGCCCGCTTCAAATCGGAAGAATACATATTGTCAAAATGAACTTGACTTAAAGCATGTGCCGTCCGCTTTAAATCATTAATCCCCTTAACCGTCAAGGGAGAATCACACCAGCCCTGAACCTTGTCAAGCTGGTTAAACATTGTTTCACCGTGACGTACCAAATAAACTTCTGTAGTCAATTTGCATTCTCCTTTCATAATAGATTTGTATTAAACTATAACATATATGCTTTATAAAAGAAATATGCCGCCTGAATAAAGGCTAGGGCCGCAATAAATAAGCGAATAACTTTTGCTGGAACTTTTCGTAAAATTCCCATTCCTAAATAACCACCAATAAACATCCCAACGGCAAGTGGAATTGCCTGCTGCCAATAAATGTGTGAGGTAAAGATAAATACGATTAGTGCCACTAAATTTGCCAGACCGCAAATAACGTTTTTGATGGCGTTAACGACAATAAACTTTTCATCAGTAATATAGGTTAACAATACTAGCACGATAACACCACCCGCGGCGCCAAAGTAACCAGTATAAACGCCCATCACGAGTAATGCCGCAATATAGAAAATTTCCTGCCAAAGCGGTCTTTTATGTGGTTCTAAATTATGATGCTTACCGGAGGCTAATACCATAATTCCCGACCCCGCAATAAAAAACGGCACCAGCTTTTCAAAAACACTTGACGGAAACGATAATAATAAAAAGCAGCCTGCAAGTGACCCAATAACGGTAAAGAAGCCATAAAAGCCAACTTGCTTCCAGTGTCCCTTAAGCTCTTTAGTTGATGAAATAGTTGAACCAACACTGGTCCAAATCAAGGCAGCATCGTTAGTGACATTCGCATAAACAGGTGGAATGCCAACAGCCAGCAAAACCGGATAAGACGCCAGTGATGCCATTGATGCTACTGACGATAATAGTCCTCCTGCAATTCCGCCCAACAAAAGAAAAATTAATGTAAAAATTGACGGCATAATTTAACTCCTTTTTGGCAATAATATCTATTATAATGCAAGTAGAACACAAATAAAGAAGGTAAACTAACAGTGACAAAGTTTGAAACATTGATAATTATTCCAGAAGGTAGTCTATTAAATCAAAAAGCAGCCGAAAGAAACGCTCTGCGGCAGACTTTACGTGAGCTTGGACGTGACTTTGGCCCAGCTGAGCGTATTAAATATACTAGTTTGCAGGAACAAGTAAAATTCCTGAGCCAAGATGAACGGCTGCAGCTGCTTAACCAAACTTTCTTTAGTGACAACTTACAAGCAGCACAACAGATTTTTGAACAAAAGATGGCTGGACAACATCAATTAACGCAGGATGCCATTTCCTTTTTAGATGAAGCAACAGCTAAAGTTAACTTAGTTATGCTGGCAAAAGAACCGCAAAAGATATTAGAACCGCGGCTTGCAGAAAGTGAACTGCTAAATTACTTTTCAGCTGTCTACTTCCCAGAAAGTTTAACTGCCCAATTGCCCAATAAAAATGTATTTGTGCCAATTTTTCAAGAGCATGACAATTTCAATCCGGCCACTAGTCTTGTAATTGGTACCAATCTGACTGAAGAAATCCAAGGCGCTGTAAATGCCAACCTGCAATCATTGTGGCTGGCACCGAAAAAGAGCAAAATTCCGATTACGCCTCATCCCACACTGCACCTCAATAAGTTAAGTGATTTATTATTTTACCTTGAACTCAGCTAGTTTATAATAAGAGTAACAGATTGCGAGGTATAAAATATGACTAAAGTTGCGGTAGTCTTCGCTGATGGTTGCGAAGAAGTTGAGGGCTTAAGCATCATCGATGTTCTGCGTCGTTTAGGTGTGCAAGCCGATATGGTGGGCTTAACTAGTAAAGATGTCATCGGCGATCATCACATTAAGTTAACTTGTGATAAAATTGTTGACGACAGCTTACTAGATTATGACCTAGTAGCCTTTCCCGGCGGTAAAACTGGTGCCGAAAATTTGCGGGACAATGAACGTCTTCAATCATTAATGGTGCAGCGCCATCAAAATCAGCAGTGGGATGCGGCCATGTGCGCAGCACCGATTGCCTTGGCACGCTATGGCGTTTTGAACGATGCCGACTACACCTGTTATCCCGGGTTTGATACTCAAACAAAGCATGATGCACCAAGCGGTAACTTCCAAGAAAAGATTACGGTAACCGATTCGGATCATAAAGTAATCACTAGTCGCGGACCGGCAACAGCTTGGGCTTTTGCCTATGCGATTGCAGAGGCACTGGGAATTGATACCACAGATTTAAAGCAAGGGATGCTTTACGAGTATCTCGGCAGCAACATTCAAGACAGTTTATAAACAATATAAAAGCCGCTACTAATCAGTAGTGGCTTTTATTGTCTAAGTTAACGCCAATCTAATTAGATTGTAACGCGCTCCTGGCACTAATTTTCTTCCTTAACATTAATTGCCTTAATAAAGGTGAATTTACCATCTTCATAAGTAAACTTTAGGATACAGCAATTATGAAAATTAGTTACTTGCCGTTTAATCTCATCATACGGCAGCCACTTTTGTAAGAACATGAAGCACGCGCCGCCATGGCTAACTGCCAAAACATGGTGGTGATCTGGCTGCTCCATAATCGTCGTTAACGTCTGATTCATCCGCTCCTGAACTTCTAAATCAGACTCACCGCCAAACTGCAGAAAAAAATCACCGTACGAATGCCGACTACTGTCATCATGGGGATTGAGCTGCTCACTTTGCCCTTCAAAAACGCCAAAATTCCATTCTTTCAAACCCTTTAGTCTGGTGTAAGGCTGGTCAGTGATATTTTCAAGTGTGTCACAAGCACGCTCCTGCGTTGACGAATAGGCGTGGTCAAAAGTAATCTGTTGGTCCTTAAAATAACGCCCAACTTCCTGGGCATCCTCAATTCCCTGCTTAGTTAATGGCGAATCGGACCAACCCTGGATTCTGTGTAACTGGTTAAACAATGTCTGGCTGTGCCGCATTAAATATAATTCTTTCATTTTGTGTCCTCGTTTAACAATACTGTACCTTCTGGTGGATTTTCATTAATTGCACCCACGATTTTGTGGGGCAGGTACGGCTCCTCAATGTAAGCAATATCTTCATTAGTTAGTTTAACAGAAAGTGCATTCACTGCATCATCAAAATGAGTGGCCTTTGTTGCGCCAATAATTGGCGAAGCAACTCCCTTGGACCACAGCCATGCTAATGCAATTTGAGACATCTTGACCTGATACTTTTGTGCTAATTCGTTAACCCGCTGGGAAATTTTTTCATCAAACTTTTTGGTATGGTCATACTTGCCTCGGGCCACGCGATCAGTCTGACTGCGCAAAGTAGAAGCTACCCAATTGGGACGAGCTAATCGACCAGCAGCTAGTGGACTATATGGCATCAGGGATACACCCATTTGCTGGCACAGTGGCAATAACTCACGCTCATCTTCACGATAAAGTAAGTTATAATGATTTTCCATTGCTGAAAACTGGGTCCAACCATGATCTCGTGCAGCTAATTGCAGATTGTAAAATTGATAAGCATACATTGCTGAAGCACCAAGAGCCCTAACTTTACCCGCCTTAATTAAATCATTTAAGGCAGACATTGTTTCTTCAACTGGCGTGTGATAATCAAAACGATGAATAATGTATAAATCCAAATAATCGGTTCCCAGCCGTTCTAAAGTACCATCGATTTCACGTTCAATTGCCTTGCGGGACAAGCGCCCAGGATTAAAATAAACTTTCGAAGCAATTACTACTTTATCTCTTGCAGTACATTTTTTTAATGCCTTTCCTAAGTATTCTTCGCCTGTACCTGCAGAATAGCTGTTAGCTGTATCGAAAAAATTGATTCCTAAGTCTAATGCATGGGCAACAATTTTTTCAGTCCCACTTTGATCTAAAGTCCAGTCGTGCATTGTTCCTGCTTGACCAAAACTCATGCCGCCAACACATAATTTAGAAATTTTAATTGTCGTATTACCCAAATTAACGTATTCCATAGCTGCTCTCTCCTTAACTTTTTGTAGTTATTATAATAATCAAGAACAAGTTATGTCTAATACTTATTTTGTATGTCATACTATACTAATTAGGCATGGCTAATGCCTCACCATAAAAACTTGTCAATTGCTTGGTCAACTCGTGGATTTTCATGGAGCTGACTGTGCTGACCGCCAGCTCCCTTGACTTCAATTTCTTGATAATCAACTCTGCCACGAAGTAAATAACGCAGTGAACGTGCTGAAACAACGCTGACATCCCCGTCGGAATTTGTCCCATCTTCCTTGTTACCAAAAATATTTAAGACGGACACGTTTTTAGGATAATTTTGCCGATGTTTTAATAAATAGCGATATGATGAATTTAGATACCTTGGTCGACCACTAGCCAATAAGTAATTATGATTAGCCATGTCATCCATTCCCAAAATACCGTCAAAATGTCCGCCAAGATTGACCTGCTTATTTAACCTAGGTAATTTGTCACTATTGCCGTATTTCATTTGGTAAAACATCGTCGTTAAGTTTCCCATTGAGTGAGAAACCGTATTGTAACGTTTAATTCGGTATTTTTTCTGTAACAAGACAATCAAATGATGGAACCATTCACGAGTTACATAATAATCGCCGTTTTTATTATCTACAAATACTAACTGGATTAAGGGATGCGTGGTTCCCTTAGGCCATGTTCCCTCTAAACTAATTTGCCCATCCCGCCTAACTTTTGCAGTTAGTACCTTGCGGGCATGATTATGCTTTTCGGCATAGGCAATCATACTATCCGTAGATTTGCCACTTGCTCCCCAACCATGAAGATAAATTGTCGGTGTACTGCCTGAGCGATCCATCACTTGATTAGTATTAGCAAGGTTATTTTTACTAAAATGGAACCAGCTAATAATACCGCCAGCAATCAAAATGACTATCACTAGTCCAAGCCAAAACAAATTTTTCTTTTTCATAATTTCATGTCCTAAAAGTCTTATACTTATCTAAAATCATTATAATACCAAAAACCAATTAACCTTAATCAAAGGAGCATCATGGAACTTAGAGTCTTACGCTATTTTTTAGCAGTTGTTAACGAACAAAACATCTCGCGAGCAGCAACCAAGCTGCACATCTCGCAGCCCACAATTTCACGGCAAATCCACGAACTTGAACAAGAATTGGGCGTCAGTCTATTTGAACGCGGTACGAGAACGATCAAATTGACAACTGACGGCGAATATCTTGCCAATCAGGCTAGACAAATTTTGACTTTGGCTAATAAAACGAGTGCCAATATTGGTAAGAAATCTGAAATTAGCGGCAGCGTCTTTATCGGCTGTTCAGAAGCACCTATGCTCAGCACAATTGCGGATGCAATTAATCAATTAAAGCAAGTTGCGCCTAATGTTATTGTCAACTTACATAGTTGTGATGCAAGCGAGGTCCAGCGTAAAATGCAAAATGGTCTGTTTGATTTTGGCTTTGTCTTGGATCCTTTTAATAAAACCAACTATAACTTCCTAACTCTGCCAGGAACTACAAGGTGGGGACTGTTAACTAGAAAGGATTCAAGTCTAGCTAATAAAAGCAAAATTAAAGTTGCTGATTTAATTGGTAAACCGGTAATTCTGCCGCAGCGTCACAATAGTCAAACATTATTGACCAACTGGCTGGGGCAAAGCAGTCTTAAATTTCAAACTGTTGCCAGCTATAACTTGCTTAACAATGCCGCAATTCTCGCACAGCATAATGTTGGTGATGTTCTTTGCCTCGACGGGATCATCAATCTTGCACAAACCAGCCTAACTTTTATTCCCCTTGAGCCAGAACTAACTATCCATGCAAGTTTAATTTGGTCAAAAACCGCCGTCCTCTCGCGTGCCGCCCAAACATTCTTAGACCAATTAAAAAAGGTATTAAACTAATAAAAAAGACCTGCTGATAAATAATCAACAGGTCTTTCAGCTATTTGGCTTTTAGGCATGATAGCCGCCGAATTTGTATTTGTTTTGATACGGTACATGAGCCCACTGCGGGACTTCATTCCACGGTATTCTCGTTGCAATTTCATTTGGTACAAAAACAGAGTCTGGTGTATTTGCCAAATCGTGCGTTGGCGAGTAATCATAAGCCGCAATAATTTCTGCTGCATTTTGACAAGGATGATAACAGTCAAATGTGCACTCTAAACTCCCCTGCCCATGAGTATAATTCCGAACTACTTTAGCATAATTTTGCATTTGTTTAACTGGAGCAGAACCAGTTAAAATCTCTATATCTTGATTAGTTCCCACCTCAGGTTCATTAAAAGTGCCCTTCATCTGCTGAATATCACTAATGGCCCGACCAATTTGCGTCGAAGCAATTTCCAGGCGAAAATGATACCACGGCTCAAGCAATTGACATTTTCCTTTAGCTTTAAGAAGCATTAAACCTTGCCGGACTGCGCGCCAGGCAGCCTTACGAAAATCGCCGCCTTGCGTGTGCTTATAACTATAATGACCACTAACAAAACGAATTTTCATATCCGTAATTGGCGCGCCAATTAAGACACCCAAATGTTCCTTACTTTGCAAATCAAACATTACTTGTTTCTGCCAATTAGGCGCTAAAACCTCATTAGGGCAATCATTTACAATAACTAAGCCACTTCCAGCTGGCAATGGCTCAAGCACCACATGAGTCTCCGCATAATGTCGCAATGGTTCAAAATGTCCGGCACCCTCAACTGAATCCGTAACAGTTTCTTTATACAAAATCTTTCCAGTGCCAAATTCTAGCTGAAGATTAAATCTTTCCTGCAATAATTGCTGTAAGACTTCCAGCTGGACTTCACCCATAATTCGTACACTAATGCTTTGGCTATGCTCATCCCAAACAACATGAAGTTGTGGATCTTCATCCTCTAATTCTTTTAAGGCCAGCAAACAAGAATGGGGATCGTAGTCTTTAGGATCAACAGAATAAGTTAAAACAGGCTGAACTTGTGGATCCTGACTATCATGTTCAACCCCTAAGCCTTGTCCTCGATACGTTCCAGTCAAATTAGGAATCGTACAAATTTGCCCTGCTGTTACTTCCTGCTTAGTGGTGAATTTTTCGCCCTGATAAATTCGTAGCTGGTTAACTTTTTGGTCAGTTAGTACAATTTGCTTGGGCTGCAAACTGCCGCTCATAACGCGCAGCCAAGTTAACCGTTCACCTTTTGCATTATGTGAAATTTTAAATACTCGTGCACCAAAATCAGATATTGCTGGTTGGTACTCCTCACTCCAAAAAGCAATCCCCGAAAGTAGTTCTTTAATTCCCTGCAGTTTTAAAGCGGACCCAAAATAACAAGGAAAAATCTGCCTTTTCTTAATCATTTGGCGGATAGTCGCATTGGCAATTGTGCCTGAAGACAGATAGTCCGTTAAAACATCGTCATCTTGAACAGCAATTTGTTCCTGAGTTGAAGCAGACAGTTGCTGATTTTGTAATTCAAAATTAACGCAGCCAGCCGATAATTCTTTTTGTAGCTGCGCGATTATTGCTCGCAATTTTTCTTGACCCGCATCCATTTTATTAACAAAAATAAAAGTCGGAACCTGATACTGCTGGAGCAGTTGCCACAACTTTCTTGTTTGACTTTGTACACCTGCAGTAGCGGAAATTACTAAGATAGCATAGTCCAGAACACTTAATACACCCTCTGTTTGTGCCAAAAAGTCAACGTGACCTGGCGTATCAAGCAAAGTTAATTTTAAATCTTGATATTCTAAATTTGCCTGATGAGAAAAAATAGTGATCCCACGTCTTTTTTCTAGTTGATCTGAATCCAAAAAGGCATCGCCATTATCAACGCGCCCTAACTGTCTAATCGTTCCTGTTTGATAAAGTAGCGCTTCAGATAAGGTAGTCTTTCCCGCGTCAACATTCGCCAATATGCCTGCAACTATCTGTTTCATAGTCCCGTCTTTTCATTCCTTTATTACTTTTTCTTATCTTAATAAAATATAACTTAATTTTAGCCCAATCTATTCAAGGGTTACAGTAGGTTTTTAATTTAAACAAAAAAAGATATCCCAATTGAGATATCTTTTTTGATAAACGTAAATCCAAAATTAACGTTTTGAGAATTGTGAAGCTTTGCGGGCTTTCTTCAAACCTGGCTTCTTTCTTTCAACCATTCTAGGGTCACGAGTTAAGAATCCAGCCTTCTTCAAAGGACCACGGAAATCTGGGTCAACTTCAAGAAGAGCACGGGCAATACCAAGACGGATTGCACCAGCTTGACCTGAGAAGCCACCACCATTAACATTAACTTTAACGTCATATTGACCGTCAGTTTCAGTCAAAGTCAATGGTTGCTTCAAATCCTTAACTAAGTTAGGGAATGGAATGTATTGATCAACATCTTTGTTGTTAACAGTAATCTTACCAGTGCCTGGTACTAAACGTACACGCGCAACTGCGTCCTTACGACGACCAGTACCTGCATATGCAACTTGTTGTGCCATTTATTTAACCTCCTAGATTAATTTATTAATGTCTAATTCTTCAGGTTTTTGTGCTTCATGCTTGTGATCAGCATCAGCATAAACATGCATCTTCATGAATTCTTGGTGACCAAGAGTGTTCTTTGGAAGCATTCCCTTAACTGACAATTCAACTAATCTAACTGGGTTATTGGCAAGCAAATCACCAGCTGGAACAGCCTTGATTCCGCCACGCCAACCAGAGTGGTGGTAATAAATCTTGTCAGTAGCCTTTTTACCAGTTAACTTAACTTTAGAAGCGTTAATAATAATAACGTTGTCACCAGTGTCAACATTTGGTGTATATTGAGGCTTGTTCTTACCTCTTAAAATAGTGGCTACTGCAGTAGACAGACGACCTAAAGATACATCTGTTGCGTCAATAACATACCACTTACGTTCAATTTCATTAGGTTTTGCTAATTGTGTAGTACGCAATGTAAATTCCTCCGTTTATACGTTGTTTGAAAACAATAAGTTGCCGGGGCCTATCATGGACAAACATACTGTTCTAGAATACGTCCTTTTTAATAAATTGTCAATATTAATCAACGTCTTGCCGGTATTTTTTTGGCAAATCATCATAAAAAACATGGTAAAGAAACAAACCACTTGCTTGCGCTGTTTCTCTCACCTGCTCGCGATCTCGAGCTTTTATTACCCGGGGAATATCATCAATTGGTCGCTTACCATTACCAATTTCTAGCAAGGTGGCAACTAAAATACGTACCATATTGTATAAAAAGCCCGAACAAATAAAGTCAAAAACAATTTCATTAGTTTCTTCATCTTGAGTGATATTAACATAATACATTGTTCTTACTTTATTTTTAATTTGGCCGCCACTAGCCGCAAAGCTAGTAAAGTCATGAGTACCAATCAAATCACGTGCAGCTAGCTGTATTTTTTTCACATCAACAGGATAAGGATAGTGACCAGTATAAAAACGTTTGAATGGATCAACGAAGCGGTCAAGACTTGCCCGATAGCGATACCACTTGCCTTTGGAGCTATAGCGAACATGGAAGTTTTTATCAACAATTTCACATTCCTTAAAGACGATATCTAACGGCATAATCGAATTAAGTGCACGAATCATTCTTTCGGGTGGAATAGTATTTCCCGGGTAATCAAAGTGAATTACTTGGCCAATAGCATGTACACCTGCGTCAGTTCTGCCTGACCCTTCAACGACTATTTTTTCACCCTTAGTCATTTTAGTTAGCGCAGCTTCAATTGTTCCCTGAACGGTTCTCTGATGCGGCTGACTTTGAAAGCCATGAAATAGATGGCCATCATATGCAAGTGTCATTTTATATCTTGTAATCATTAATGTATCCTAAAAATTAATAGCAGTGCAATTAAAATTGCAAAATAACCTAAATTAATCAAATCAAACTTTGACCAACGCAATATTCGGTAACGAGTTCGGCCATTATCGTCACGATATCCGCGTGATTCCATCGCTGTTGACAAATCAATGGCTGTTTCTAATGAATTGATAAACAAGGGAACCAGCAACGGTGTAATTGCTTTTGCCCGGGTAATTAACCCACCATTATTAAAATCTGCACCACGCGAACGTTGAGCATTCATAATTTTAACAGTCTCATCAAATAAAGTTGGCACAAAGCGCAATGCAATCGACATTACCAATGCAATTTTATCAACCGGAACTTTGATTAATTTAAGTGGTGTCAGCAGCCATTCCATTGCATCTGCAATTTCGAGTGGCATTGTTGTTACTGTCATCACCGTTGAAATTAAAATAATCACTGTAAACCGAATGAAAATATAAATCGCATTTTCAATACCATAACTAGTTATTGCAAAAATCGTCCACTGCCAGTAAACTTTACCGCCAACCGTAAAAAACAATTGTAAAAGTGATGTAAAAAAGATTAGCCAAACTAACGGCTTAACCCCATCCCAAAAGACCTTTGGCCGTAATTTAGTTGCAGCTACTGCAATAAAACTAAATATGGTCACAATCGCGTAAGTTAGCGGATTATTAGCTAGAAAAATAATCAAAATAAAAAAGATGGTTGCAAGTAATTTCCCGCGCGGATCCATTTTATAAACAAGTGAATTTCCCGGTACATATCGACCAATTAAAATTTTACTCACAAACTCACCCCTTTAAATTTTCTTTAATTCCCTGAACCAAGTCTTTTGCTGTCAAAGGTTGACTAGGAAATTTAAATCCCTTCAATTTAGATGCAAACAAAGATGCCTGTGGCTCATCTAAATAATGTTGCTTTAACCAAGAACGATCATTAAAAATCACTTGTGGCTTATCATGCTTAATCATTTGACCATGTTCCATTACCAAAACATCATCAGCATAATTTGCCACATCATCCATATTATGAGTTACCAAAATAACCGTATGCCCAGCCTTCTGGTATTCAACAAATAAATCCATCATTTGCTTACGTGCTTGTGGATCAAGTCCTGCCGCCGGCTCATCAAGACACAAGATTTCTGGCTCGTAGGCTAAGACGCCAGCAATCGCAACTCGTCTCATTTGCCCGCCAGAAAGGTCAAACGGGGACTTATCTGCAATATCATCTGGCAAGCCAACTTTTTTAAGCCAAACTTGCGCAACTTTCTTTGCTTCTTCTTCACTATAACCAAAGTTTTTGGGACCAAAAGCAACATCGTTTAAGACAGTACTTTCAAAAAGTTGAGCTTCAGGAAACTGAAAAACCAGACTAACATGTTTACGCAGCTGCTTCAAATTCTTGTTTGAAGTTTCTGGTGTAATTGTCGTCCCAGCAATCTCAATTTGACCACTAGATGGTTTTAACAAGGCATTAAAATGTTGCATCAAAGTCGATTTGCCACTACCAGTATGACCAATAATCGCAGTAAAAGTACCATTTTGAAGTTCAAAACTCACATTATCCAGACCCTTTTTTTCAAGTGGTGAATCTGGTGAATAGATATAGCTTACTTGCTTGAATTTAATTGACATAAGAAATTAATCAACTCTTTTTCTGAATTTACAGTGCTTGGAATATTAATACCTTGTTCCAGTAGCTCATCTTTAATTTGTTCAAAGAATGGTACGTCAAGCCCCAACTTTTTAAGGAGCTTTGTTTGGCTGAAAATTTCACTACTAGTACCTTGCTCAACCAATTTTCCATCATTCATGACAATTACCTGATCGGCTAAACTTGCCTCATCAATATCATGTGTAATTGAAATAACAGTTAAATCATATTCCTGTTTCATTTGGCGAACAATTTGTAAAATTTTATTACGTCCTTCAGGATCAAGCATTGATGTTGCTTCATCCAAAATAATAATTTTGGGCTTGATAGCGATAATGCCAGCAATTGCTACACGCTGTTTTTGACCGCCTGAGAGGCTCGCAGGCTCAGAATCAGTGTAATCAGTCATACCAACAGCATTAATTGCTTTAGGGACGATTTTTAGCATTTTCTCACGCGGAATCCCACGATTTTCAAGGCCAAAGGCAACATCGTCTGCAACAGTAGCACCAACAAACTGATTATCGGGATTTTGAAAAACTATCCCAACTTTGTTTCGAATGTCCCATATACTATCGTTAGTAAGTTTTTCACCATCAACTTCAATACTAGCCTCATCAGAATTATCAGGGACAAGCAAACCATTTATTAATCGAATAATTGTCGATTTGCCACTACCATTGTGACCAATGATCGAAGTCCACGTTCCCCGTTTAATCTCAAAACTAATATGGTCAATAGCGGGCTGCTTTGTATCTTGATATGTAAAAGTTACATTTTTAATTTTTATAATACTATCTGTTGCCATTTCTTCACCATCCTATAAGCCTGACTTGATTATACCAAAAAAAGAGCAAAAAAAATCATCCATGAAGAGGGATAATTTACATTATCTAAGCTAGACTAAACTTTCGTCATCATCTTGGCGCTTATTCTCACTTCCATGGATAATTCTTAATAGCTATTAAGTTTTGGTTATCTCAAATTAAACTAATTCAAGAATAACCATTGGAGCGCCATCACCCTTACGAGCTTTGGCTAACTTCATAATTCTGGTGTAACCACCATTGCGGTCTTTGTAACGAGGTGCAATATCGCTGAAAAGTTTTTGCAATGCTGATTTAACAACAACTGCATCTTTTTCTTCATGGATATCAGCAACTTCATCACGTACAAAAGCAGCAGCCTTTCTTCTAGCAGCTAAATCGCCACGCTTACCTAAAGTAATCATCTTTTCGGCAGTCTTACGAATTTCTTTTGCACGAGTTTCAGTAGTAACAATGCGTTCTTTCATGAACAATTGAGTTGTCATTTCACGCAACATTGCTTTTCTATGTGCACTATCCCAACCTAATTTACGGTATGCCATCAGTTTACCTCCTTTATTTATTAATCTTCTTGACGAAGTGAAAGTCCTAAGTCAGCTAATTTGTTTTTAACTTCTTCCAATGATTTACGTCCTAAATTGCGTACGCGCATCATATCTGCTTCAGTCTTATCAGTTAACTCTTGCAGAGTATTAATGCCGGCGCGCTTCAGGCAATTGTATGAACGTACAGAAAGGTCAAGCTCTTCGATTGTCATCTCAAGCTTCTTTTCTGCAGTATCATCTTCCTTTTCGACCATAACATCATCGAATTTGGTATTTGCATCAGCAGTTTCAAACACTTTAAAGTGCGCTACTAGAATTTTAGCAGCAAAACTAAGGGCGTCATTAGGCTTGATTGAACCATCAGTCCAAATCTCTAAAGTGAGCTTGTCAAAATCATCTCTTTTACCAACACGAGTTGATTCAACTTGGTAATTAACCTTTTCAATTGGTGAAAAAAGAGAATCGACCGGAATAACACCAATTGGCATGTCTTCACTCTTGTTGTCACTTGCTGCAACATAACCACGACCGTTCTTGACAGCAATTTGCATGTGCAAGTGGCCACCTTCAGCGATGGTACAAATATATTGATCAGGATTTAGAATTTGAACATCAGCGTCAACTTTCAGGTCATCAGCAGTTACAGTAGCTGGACCTTCAACGTCCAATTCAATTAATTTTTGTTCATCAGAAAATGATTTTAACTCAAGCTTCTTCAAGTTAAGAATCATTTTTGCTACATCTTCTCTAACACCAGGAACTGTTGAGAATTCATGTAAGACACCATCAATTTGAACATAAACAAGTCCTGTACCTGGAATAGATGTTAGTAAAACTCTACGTAATGAGTTACCTAAAGTAGTACCAAAGCCTCGTTCAAGTGGTTCAATAACAAATTTACCGTAAGACTTCTCTTGGTCAACAACGGTAATATTTGGTTTTTCAAATTCAATCATTACTAGGCCCCTTTCAAAACGCAACGTCCTTCATTAAGAACAAAATTATACACGACGACGTTTTGGTGGTCTAGAACCATTGTGGGGAACTGGAGTAACATCACGAATTGCAGTAATTTCAAGACCAGTAGCTTGTAATGATCTAATTGCTGATTCACGACCAGAACCAGGACCTTTGACAGAAACTTCTACATGTTTCATACCTTGATCCATTGCACTCTTAGCTGCTGCTTCAGCTGCCATTTGAGCTGCGAATGGAGTAGACTTACGGCTACCCTTAAAGCCCAATGCACCGGCTGAAGACCAAGCAACTGCATTACCTTGAACGTCAGTAATCATGACTAAAGTATTATTAAACGTAGAATGAATATGAGCTACGCCTTTTTCAACGTGCTTCTTCACACGACGCTTACGTGCTGTTTTAGGCATCAATAAACCTCCTTATAAATTATTTATTCTTCTTACTACCCTTACGAGTACGGGCATTATTCTTGGTATTTTGACCACGAACTGGAAGTCCACGGCGGTGACGCATACCACGGTAAGAACCGATATCAATTAACCGTTTGATATTCATGCTAACTTGACGACGCAAGTCACCTTCAACACGGTATTTATCAACTTCTGCGCGAAGCTTTTCTTGATCGTCTGGAGTCAAATCTTTTGAACGTATGTCTTCAGAAACGCCAGCATCCGCACAAATTTTTTGAGCTGTAGGCTCACCAATACCATAAATATATGTTAAAGCAACAACTATTCTTTTATCTCTTGGTAAGTCAACACCAGCAATACGTGCCATAAATTGCACCTCCTATTTTATTTTTAACCTTGACGTTGCTTGTGCTTAGGATTTGCAGAACAAATAACCATCACACGGCCATGTCTTTTAATAATCTTACAATGTTCACACATTGGTTTAACAGATGGTCTAACCTTCATGTTTACCCCCGTTATTACTTTATAAACCGATACGTAATTCTACCTTTTGTTAAATCGTAAGGAGAAAGTTCCACAGTAACACGGTCGCCAGGCAAAATACGAATGTAGTGCATTCTAATTTTGCCGGAAACATGTGCTAAAATCACAGCTCCATTTTCCAATTCAACTTTAAACATAGCATTAGGCAAAGTATCTACAACTTTACCCTTTACTTCAATGACATCATCTTTTGCCAAAGTCGTTCCTCCGCAATTAAACAGTCATACTTTGAAATTATAGCACGGAATAGTAAATAAACAAATTATTGTTATTTACCTAATACCGCATCAACACTTTCAAAAACTTTTTCTGGAGTTTGTTCACCATCAATGACAGTCAACAAACCTTTCTTTTGGTAAAAGTCTTTCAAAGGTGTATTCATCTTTTCGTTAACTTCTAAACGATTCTTAACTACTTCAGGCTTGTCATCTTCACGTTGATAAAATTCATGACTACCACAACGATCACAAACGCCTTCTTCTTTAGGCATTTTAGTAATCTTATTGTAAGTTGCGCCACAATTTTTACACATAAAGCGAGCTGACAAGCGATCTACTAAGGTCTGTTCTTTAACTTCAAGCGAAATCACATTAGTTAAAGGTTTATTAAGACGTTCAGTAATACCTTCTAATAGTTCTGCTTGAACAGTTGTCCTTGGAAAGCCATCTAAAATGTAGCCTTCTTTAATATCAGGTTGAGCTAAGCGCTCCTCAACCAATTTAGCAGTAACTTCATCGGGTACCAAATCGCCCTTGTCGATATAACTTTTGGCTTCAAGACCAACTTTGGTTTCATTAGCCATTGCTTCCCTAAACATATCCCCAGTTGAAATATGAGTTAGGTGATATTTATCAACAATTTGCTCAGACACTGTACCTTTGCCAGCTCCCGGCAAACCTAAAAGAATTAAGTTAATCATTTATCTATTTCCTATCTGATGAATCCCACATATTCACGCTTCATTAACAAACCGTTAACTTGACGAGATAATTCTAGGACTACCCCAATAACAATTAAAAGACTTGTTCCGCCTAATCCAATTGAACTAGGTAAATTCCAAAAATTAGTAGCAAGCTGTGGCAGTAAAGCAACTAAACCTAAGAAAACTGATCCAACCGTTGATAATCTCATTAACAACTTCGAAACGTAATCTTGTGTATCTTTGCCTGGCCACACACTAGGAATATAAGCGCCTTGCTTTTGCAAATTCTTCGAAAGCTTCTCAGGATTAACCTGAACAAAAGCATAGAAGAACGTAAACAAAATAATCAAAAGCGTATAAATTATAACCCCTGGTGTAGTTTGCATACTAAAGATGTTAGTCATTACCTTGTACCATTGCTGATCGCCTTGGGACTTTTGAAAGACCATTAAAATTGTTGCTGGTGTAATAATAAACGAACTAGCGAAAATTACCGGAATAACACCGGAAACATTAACTTTTAATGGCAAAAAACTTTCTGAGCCACTTACAGTTGCTCTCTTTGTATATTGAATTGGAATCCGACGATCCGCCTGTTCAACCCACGTAACTAATTGTGTTACGACGAGAATTGCAATGATAATCGCGATGAAGAACAATATCCCTTGAATGCGATCACTCGCACTATTATTAATAATATCTTCCTTAAAGATCTGATACAGACCA
Organism: Lactobacillus sp. ESL0680; assembly: GCF_029392855.1. Classification (NCBI taxonomy): domain Bacteria; kingdom Bacillati; phylum Bacillota; class Bacilli; order Lactobacillales; family Lactobacillaceae; genus Lactobacillus; species Lactobacillus sp. ESL0680. The sequence continues at coordinate 1,315,422 of NZ_CP113945.1, forward strand.
CGTGGAAGACGAGCAATAATACCAGCAAAGATAATTACGGAAACACCATTACCTAGTCCTTTATCAGTGATTTCATCACCAAGCCAAGTAAGTAACATTGTTCCGGCTGTCATAATAACAGCAATTTCAACATAGGTCTGCCACGATTGTGACTTAACAAGTCCCATTTGTGTTAATGCGTTAAAGCCAAGTGTTATACCAATACTTTGAACAAAAGCAACAGCTAATGACAACCATCGAGTAACTTGATTGGTTTTACGCCGACCTACTTCACCTTGTTTTCCCCACTCTACTAGTACAGGAACAATATCCATCTGCAACAATTGAATAACAATTTGCGCAGTAATATAGGGCGAAACACCCAGTGAAAAAATCGAATAATTATCTAACCCACCACCAGAAACAGTATCCAGCATGGGAACTAAACCAGTTTGTGCTACTTGAGTAATCGCTTTTGCATTTACACCCGGAACTGTAATATTAGCTCCTATGCGATACAACAGGAGAATAAAGAGTGTAAAATAAATTTTATTTCTAATTTCTTTATCCTTAAAAGCGTTCTTCAAGGTCGAAAACATTAGATCACCTCAACAGATCCGCCAGCAGCTTCAACTGCTTTCTTGGCAGCGGCAGAAACTTTGTTAACCTTTACGTTTAATTTAACTTTTAATTCGCCTTTAGCAAGTAATTTAACGCCTGATAATTCTTTCTTTACCAAACCGTTTTCTTTCAAACTAGCGACAGTTACTTCACTGTTATCTTCAAACTTGTTCAAGTCGTCTAAATTAACAATTGCATATTCCTTACGGTTAATATTCTTAAAACCACGCTTAGGCATAGTTCTGAACAATGGCATTTGACCACCTTCAAAACCTAAACGAGTATGGCCGCCTTGACGGGATAATTGACCCTTTTGTCCACGACCAGAAGTCTTACCGAAACCACTTGAAGTACCGCGTCCAACACGTTTTCTAGTTGAGCGTGAACCAGCAGAGGCATGTAATTCATTAAGCTTCATTGATTGGCACCTCCTCAATAATTATTTATTAACTTCTTCAACAGAAATTAAGTGGGCAATTTTCATTAATGCACCACGAGTAGCAGCGTTGTCTGGTAGAACAACTGTACTGCTGATTCTACCTAAGCCAAGAGCCTTAACAACTTTCTTTTGGTTAGGTAGACGGTGCGCAACACTTCTAATTAAAGTAACTTTTAATTCAGTCATTTATAGTCTCCCTAATCTAAATCAGCGTGGCGAAGCTTTTCAACTTCTTCACTTGTTCTAAGCTTCTTCAAGCCATCAATTGCTGCGCGAACAACGTTGATTGGTGTGTTTGAGCCAAGTGACTTAGAAGTAACATCAGCAATACCAGCCATATCCATAACGATACGAACGGCACCACCGGCTGCAATACCAGAACCAGCTGGAGCTGGCTTGAATAAAATACTACCTGAACCATAGTGACCAATTACTTCGTGAGGAATGGTAGTACCAACCTTAGGAACATTGATCATGTTCTTTTTACCAGCTTCAACGGCCTTACGAATTGCTTCTGGAACTTCTTGAGCTTTACCAGTACCAAAGCCTACACGACCTTTTTTGTCGCCAACAACTACTAGGGCAGCAAATCTCATGCGTTGACCACCCTTGACAACCTTGGTGACACGATTAATTGCTACTAACTGATCTTCAATGTCGTCCTTATTTCTACGATTATTACGAGAATCGTTGCGGTTTGCCATGTATTATTCTCCTTCCCTAGAAATCTAATCCGTTTTCACGAGCGGCATCTGCCAAAGCTGAAATACGGCCGTGGTATAAGTAACCACTTCTATCAAACACAATGTTTGAAATGTTCTTAGCTTTAGCTGCTTCGGCAATAGCTTTACCAACAGCTTGAGCTTGTTCTACCTTAGTTGAACCTTTAACAGATTCATCCAAAGTTGAGGCACTTGCTAGCGTGACACCCTCTACATCATCAATTAATTGAGCGTAGATGTTCTTGTTTGAACGGAAAACACTTAAGCGTGGGCGCTCAGCAGTACCAGAGATCTTGCTACGAATACGTTTATGACGCTTTAAGCGCAATTTGTTTTTGTCTGGTTTTGAAATCACAATTTCACCTCAAAATTTATTTATTATTTACCTGTCTTACCTTCCTTACGACGTACATATTCGTCAACATAACGAATACCTTTACCCTTGTAAGGTTCTGGTGGACGTACATCGCGAATTTCAGCAGCAAATTGTCCAACATTTTGCTTAGAAATTCCTTCTACTTCAATATCAGTATTTGAAGTAGCATTTACGGAAACACCTTCAGGTGCAGTCATTTCAACTGGGTGTGAGTAGCCAACATTTAAAGTTAACTTGTTGCCTTGTGTAGTAGCACGGTAACCAACACCGATTAACTTCAAGGTCTTCTTGTAGCCGTTAACTACACCTTCAACCATTGATGCTAAATTAGCTCTTTCAGTACCATGAAGTGCTTTATCATTTTCACTTGAACGTGAGAAATTGATCTTGCCATCTTCTTGCTTAAAAGTAATTTTAGGATCGAAGTATCTAGTTAATTCACCCTTTGGGCCCTTAACAGTAATATTGTCACCTTCCTTGGTAACAGTGACACTGTCTGGGACTTCAATTGTTTTTAAACCTATACGGCTCATTGATTGTTCTCCTTTCTGTCAGAATTACCAAACGTAGGCAATAACTTCGCCGCCAACGCCTTTTTGTCTAGCTTCTTTATTGGTAATTACACCAGCAGAAGTAGAAACGATGGCAATACCTAAACCATTAAGAACTTTAGGTAAGTTTTCAGCACTAACGTAATTTCTAAGACCTGGCTTAGAAATCCGTTTTAAGCCTGAAATGACACGTTCTCCGTTTGGACCATATTTCAAGAAAACCTTGATAACACCTTGCTTATTGTCATCAGTAACTTCGTAATCACGGATGAAACCTTCGCGTTTCAAAATTTCTGAAATAGATTTTTTAATATTTGATGCAGGAATTTCAACTGAACTATGCTTTGCCATGTTGGCATTTCTAATTCTAGTCAAGTAATCTGCGATCGGATCTGTCATGACCATTTATGCTATCCTCCTAACCGTATTACCAACTAGCCTTTTTAAGACCTGGGATTTGACCTTTGTGAGCTAAATCCTTCAGGCAAATACGGCATAAGCCAAATTTACGGTAAACTGAGTGTGGACGACCACATCTCTCACAACGTGTATATTCACGTGAAGAAAACTTAGCAGGACGATGATTTCTAATTTTTTGTGATGTTTTAGCCATTAATGTCCTCCATTATTTTGCAAACGGCATACCAAATTGACCTAAAAGCTCACGAGCCTCTTCGTCAGTATTGGCAGTAGTAACGATAACAACATCTAAACCTCTAGTACGGTTAACTTTATCAAAGTCGATTTCTGGGAAAATCAATTGTTCCTTGATACCTAAAGTGTAGTTACCACGACCATCGAATGACCGACTTGAAACACCGCGGAAGTCACGAACACGTGGAAGTGAAACGTTGATTAACTTGTACAAGAAATCATACATTCTAGTACCTCTAAGTGTAACCTTAGCACCAATTGACATACCTTCACGTAAACGGAAGTTAGCAATTGACTTCTTTGCCTTAGTAACTAAAGGCTTTTGACCAGAAATTAAAGTTAATTCTTCAACTGCTTCGTCTAAGTTCTTAGCGTTGGAAACTGCGTCACCAACACCCATGTTCAAAACAATTTTTTCAATCTTTGGTACTTGCATAACAGAATCATATTCAAATTTTTCTTGTAATGCAGGAACAATCTTTTCTTTATATTCTTGAGCTAAATAACTTGCCATTTGTGTCCTCCCTTCTACTTCTTAGTTTCTTTTTTGCTTTCACCTTTAGCAATAACTTTAACGTTTGATGCATGAATTGAACCTTCTGATTCAACTACACCACCGTTTGCATTGCTTTGTGAAGGCTTTTCGTGCTTCTTAATCGTATTAACGCCCTTAACAACCACGCGGTTCTTCTTAACGTTAACAGAAAGAACTACACCTTCTTTGCCTTTATCTTTTCCGGCAATAACTTTTACTTTGTCACCAGTTTTAACAAACATCAGTGCACCTCACTTAATTATAAGACTTCAGGAGCAAGAGAGACGATCTTCATAAAGTCGTGCTCACGTAACTCACGTGCAACGGGCCCAAAGATACGAGTACCGCGTGGGCTCTTATCTGCATTAATAACTACGCCAGCATTTTCATCAAACTTAATGTATGATCCATCTTCACGGCGTGCGCCTGATTTTGTTCTGACAATGACAGCTTTAACAACGTCACCTTTTTTGACAACGCCACCTGGTGTTGCTTGTTTAACAGTTGCTACCACGATATCACCAATGTTACCGGTCTTACGTTTTGATCCACCTAAGACTCTAATAACTAAAAGTTCTCTGGCACCAGAGTTATCAGCAACTCTCAAACGGGATTCATTTTGAATCACTGTATAGTCCTCCCCTCACTAAATCCGCAAAATTAAACAGATTTCTTAACAATTTCTACTAAACGAAAGCGCTTTGTACGAGATAATGGACGAGTTTCCATGATACGAACAGTATCGCCAACTTTAGCTTCATTATTTTCGTCTTGTGCATAGTATTTCTTAGAATATCTAATACGCTTCTTGTAAACAGGGTGGTTCTTGTAAGTATCAACTACAACAGTGATAGTCTTGTCATTCTTATCAGAAACTACACGACCTTGATATACGTGACGATGATTTCTTTCGATTGATTCGCTCAAGTTAATAACTCCCTTCCACTAATCTTTCTTCAATGCTTCTTCACTAAGAATTGTTTTAATTCTAGCGATATTCTTGCGGACTTTACTCAGGCGAGCGGTATTTTCTAATTGACCCGTTGCTTGTTGGAAACGCAAGTTGAAAAGTTCTTCTTTATATTGCTTTTCCTTTTCTAACATTTGATCAGTGGTTAGTGTTCTGATATCCTTAGCCTTCATTAGAATTGCCACCTACTTCCGAACTTTTAGTCACAAACTTACATTTGATTGGTAACTTAGTTGAAGCAAGACGTAAAGCTTCACGAGCAGTTGCTTCATCAACGCCACCGATTTCAAACATAATCTTTTCTCTTTTTACTACAGCTACCCAACCGGCTGGTGCACCTTTACCAGAACCCATACGTACACCTACACCTTTAGCAGTGTATGACTTTTGTGGGAAAATTCTGATCCAAACTTTACCGCCACGTTTCATGTAACGAGTCATCGCAACACGAGCAGCTTCGATTTGTTGATTAGTAATCCAGTGAGATTCGAGGGCTTGTAGACCATATTCACCAAAGGCAATAGTTCTACCACCTTTAGCAGCACCACGCATCTTACCACGGAATTCACGACGGTGTTTTACTCGTTTTGGTACTAAAGGCATTATTTGTTTCCTCCCTTCACTGCTTTTGCGGGTTTCTTGTTCTTAGTTGGCAAGACTTCACCGCGGTTGATCCAGACTTGAACACCTATTTCACCATAAGTGGTATAGGCATTTACCCAAGCGTAATCAATATCAGCTCTTAAAGTTTGTAATGGTACACGACCTTCTGTATGCCATTCTCTTCTTGCCATGTCGGCACCGTTTAAACGACCAGAAGTTTGTACTCTGATACCTTTAGCACCAGCACGCATAGTTCTTTGAGTAGCTTGACGAATTGCACGTCTAAAAGCAATACGAGCTTCAAGTTGACTAGCAATGCTATCAGCAACTAATTTAGCATCAAGATCTGGTTTCTTAATTTCAACAATGTTGACATGTACTTGTTTCTTAGTTAAAGCATTTAAGTCTCTTCTTAAAGCTTCAACTTCAGAACCACCTTTACCAATTACCATACCTGGTTTTGAAGTATTGATGGAAACGTTGATTCTGTTAGCTGCACGTTCAATTTCAACAGTAGAAACAGAGGCATCCTTCAACTTCTTAGAAATGAATTTTCTGATGCGCAGGTCTTCATTTAAGGTTTCTTTGTATCCTCTGTCAGCATACCATTTAGATTCCCAGTCGCGAATAACGCCAAGACGGAAACCATTTGGGTTAATCTTTTGACCCATTAATATACCTCCCTTAATCGTTCTTTTCTGAAACTACTACAACTACATGACTTGTTCTCTTGTTAATTGGAGAAGCCATACCCTTAGCACGTGGCCGGAATCTCTTCAAAGTTGCACCTTCGTTTACATATGCTTCTGATACGTAAAGATTTGCACTTTCAAGATCATAGTTGTGTTCTGCGTTAGCAATTGCTGAACGTAAAACTTTTTCAACGATTGGGGAAGCAGCTCTAGGCGTAAATTCTAAGATTGCTAATGCTTCAGCAACGTCTTTGCCGCGAATTAAGTCAACGACTAAACGAGCTTTTCTTGCAGCAATACGAACAGTTCTTGCTTCAGCTCTAGCTGAACTAATTTGTTCTGCCATTTAAGTGTTTCTCCCTTCTTTATTTTGTAGCCTTATCGTCAGATGTCTTGTGTCCGCGGAAAGTTCTCGTTGGAACGAATTCACCTAACTTGTGACCAACCATGTCTTCAGTAACATAAACTGGAACATGTTTTCTACCATCGTAAACAGCTATAGTCAAACCAACAAAGGAAGGGAAAATAGTTGAACGACGTGACCAAGTTTTAATAACTTGTTTCTTTTCTGCGTTTTCTTGAGCTTCAACCTTCTTCAACAATGATGCGTCTGCAAAAGGTCCTTTTTTAATACTACGGCTCATTAATTAACCCTCCTTCTATTATTTGCTACCCTTACGGTGACGAATGATTAACTTCTCGCTAGCTCTCTTACTATTTCTAGTCTTAACGCCGCGACTCTTCTTACCCCAAGGAGTCATAGGTTGTGGACGACCAACTGGAGCCTTACCTTCACCACCACCATGTGGGTGATCGTTAGGGTTCATTACGGAACCACGTGATTGTGGACGTCTGCCTAACCAACGGCTACGACCAGCTTTACCTAATTGGATCAACGAATGTTGTTCATTACCAACAACACCGATAGTAGCACGACAAACTGACAAAATCTTACGGACTTCGCCACTTTGTAATCTGATTAATGCATAGTTACCGTCAAAACCTAAAACTTGAGCACTTGTACCAGCACTTCTTACAAGTTGTCCACCCTTACCAGGTTTCATTTCAATGTTGTGAATTGAAGTACCAGTAGGAATGTTCTTTAATGGTAATGCGTTACCTGGCTTGATGTCTGCATCTGCACCAGATTCAACGATGTCACCAACTTTTAAGCCCTTAGGTGCAAGAATGTAAGTCTTGATACCGTCAGTGTAGTGAAGAAGTGCAATGTTAGCAGTTCTGTTTGGATCGTATTCGATAGATTTAACAACTGCTTTTGCATTATCTTTATTACGCTTAAAATCGATAACACGGTACTTTTGCTTGTGACCACCACCACGGTGTCTACTAGTAATATGACCATATGAGTTACGGCCTGCTGTATGTGATTGTGATTCAAGCAAGGTACGTTCTGGCTTGCTCGTCGTAATCTCAGCAAAGTCGGAAGAAGTCATATTACGGCGACCATTTGTGGTTGGCTTATAAACTTTAATAGCCAATTGACTGACCTCCTATTACTTATTCTCTTCTTTGTTTTCGTCTTTGAAAATCTTGATGTCGTTTGAATCGTCAGTTAAAGTAACAATTGCTTTACGGGTGCGAGCTGTTTTACCAGCATAACGTCCAACGCGCTTGTCCTTACCACGAACATTCATGATGTTAACTTTCTTAACCTTAACATCGAAGATTTCTTCAACAGCGTTACGAACTTGAGTCTTGGTTGCAGTTAAAAGCACGTTGAAAGTGTACTTCTTATCATCCATTAAGTTCGTTGACTTTTCAGTAATGACAGGTCTTAAAATGATATCGTGTGCACTCATTTCTTTGAAGCCCCCTCAACATTCTTTTCAATCTTCTCTACAGCATCCTTAGTTAAGATCAACTTGCCATAGTTAACAACGTCTTCAACATTTACGCCGTTAACAGGAACAACCTTAACATTAGTCAAGTTTCTTGCTGAAAGTTGTACGTTCTTGTCGTCTGAAACAACTAAAACTTTACCTTCAACGTTCAAGTCACTTAACATTGACTTAAATTCTTTAGTCTTAGGAGCTGACATTGTCAACTGGTCTAAAACGATTAAATCTTGATCAATCAATTTTTGGGAAAGAACTGACTTAATAGCCAAACGACGTTGCTTTCTTGGCATTGAATATGCGTATGAACGTGGAGTTGGTCCAAAGACAACACCACCGCCGCGCCATTGTGGAGATCTGATGGAACCTTGACGAGCACGTCCTGTACCCTTTTGCTTCCATGGTTTCTTACCACCGCCGCGAACAGCAGATCTATTCTTAACTTTTGAGGTACCTTGACGTTTGCCAGCTCTTTGTCTGATGATTGCGTCAAATACGACGCTTTCGTTTGGTTCAATACCAAAAACTGCATCATTTAAAGTAACTTCACCAGCATCTTTACCTTTTTGATCGATAACCTTTAAATTAGCCATTCTAGTCCTCCTTCCTATTTATTAATCTTAACAGCAGATTTAACAGTAATTAATGAGTTCTTAGCACCTGGAACGTTGCCCTTGATAAGTAATACGTTCTTGTCAGCTACAACTTTTTCAATTACTAAGTTTTCAATGGTAACTTTCTTCATACCCATGTGACCTGGCAAACGCTTGCCCTTTGGTACACGGTTAATGATGGAACCCATTGAACCAGGAACTCTGTGGTATCTTGAACCGTGAGTTTCAGGTCCACGTGATTGGCCCCAACGCTTAATGTTACCTTGGTATCCATGACCTCTTGTAATTCCAGTAACGTCTACAACGTCGCCTTCCTTAAATGTGTCCACAGTAACTTCTGAGCCGACTTCGTAGTCCTTAAGCTCAACTCCGCGGATTTCACGAATGAAGCGCTTAGGCGAAGTCTTTGCTTTTGCAGCATGACCTTTTTCTGGTTTGTTGCTCAAAACTTCACGCTTATCTTGGTAACCTAATTGAACTGCTTCGTAACCGTCTGATTCAACAGTCTTAACTTGCATAACAACGTTAGGAGTTGCTTCAACAACAGTTACGGGAACAAGGATACCATCTTTAGTGAAGACTTGAGTCATACCGACTTTTCTTCCTAAGATTCCTTTGGTCATGATTACACCTCTTTCTTTTTAAAAATTATAATTTGATTTCGATGTCAACGCCGCTTGGAAGATCAAGCTTCATTAAAGAATCAACAGTCTTAGGTGTTGGGTTCAAAATGTCGATTAAGCGCTTGTGCGTACGCATTTCGAATTGTTCACGTGAGTCCTTGTTCTTGTGTGGTGAACGTAGAACAGTGAATAAAACCCTTTCTGTTGGTAGTGGAACTGGACCTGAAATTTCAGCACCAGTTCTCTTAGCAGTAGCTACAATCTTAGCAGCTGATTCATCGAGAATACCATGTTCGTATGACTTAAGTCTGATACGAATAGATTGACTTGCCATTGAATTACCTCCTTAACGTCTTCTTTTAAAAGATGACTAGCCTCCGCAAAAATTACCGGCCACACCTCTGTGGCAATGCAGCCTGGTGTGCCGCAACCTTTTGCATCAACGCTTTACAACAAATACATGCATTAAGACATAATACGTCCTAAACGCACAAACAATAGTATACCTGCTCCTTGTTGAAATATCAAGGATTTAGGGCACTTTTATTTTATTTTTTTGTTTTTTCTTCCTATAATATTCATCTTTTTAATAATTATTTTCTTTAAAAAATTTCAAAAAAAGAGTCATTGGCATTACCAATGACTCTTTAAAAGTCTTAAGTTTTATTTTTCAAAACTAACAAGAATTATTCAGCGTCGCCGCCGCGCTTCTTGATAATTTCTGCTTGAATTGACTTAGGAGTAGCTGCGTAGTGGTCAAATACCATTGTAAATGTACCACGGCCTTGAGTTGATGAACGCAAAGTAGTTGCATAACCAAACATTTCAGCAAGTGGAACCATTGAGTTCAACACTTTAGCACCTGAACGGTCTTGCATGTTATCCATCGTACCACGACGAGCAGTAATTGAACCCATTACGTCACCTAAGTATTCTTCTGGTGTAATTACTTGAACCTTCATAATTGGTTCAAGGATAACAGCACCAGCCTTAGGAGCAGCATTTCTCAATGCAAGTGAAGCAGCAACCTTGAAGGCAGCTTCAGATGAATCGACTTCGTGGTAACTACCATCGTAAAGCTTAGCCTTAACGTCGATTAATGGGTAACCAGCAAGGATACCGTTCTTCATTGATTCTTGAAGTCCAGCATCTACTGAAGGGATAAATTCACGAGGAACAACACCACCGACAATGGCATCTTCGAATTCGTAACCTTTACCTCTTTCGTTTGGTGTAAATTCAATCCAAACGTCACCGTATTGACCCTTACCACCTGATTGACGGACAAATTTACCTTGAGCTTGAGCAGGCTTAGTGAAGGTTTCACGGTAAGCAACTTGTGGTTCACCGATCTTAGCTTCAACGTGGAATTCACGCTTCATACGTTCAACCATGATTTGCAAGTGCAATTCACCCATTCCGGAAATCAAGGTTTGACCAGTTTCAGCATTAGTTTCAGCTCTGAAAGTTGGGTCTTCTTCAGTCAACTTTTGTAAAGCAACATCAAGCTTATCACGGTCAGCCTTTGATTCAGGTTCAATTGAAACTTGGATAACTGGATCTGGAACTTCCAAACTTTCCAAAATTAATGGGTGGTCTGGATCAGTTAATGAGTCACCAGTAGTGGTGTTCTTCAAACCAATGGCACCAGCGATATCACCTGAGAATACTTCTGAAATTTCAGTTCTTGAGTTAGCGTGCATTTGCAATAAACGACCAACACGTTCACGACTGTTCTTTGAAGCATTCAAAACGTATGAACCTGATTCAAGTGAACCAGTGTAAACACGAATGTAAGTCAAACGACCAACAAATGGATCAGTAGCGATCTTGAAGGCTAAAGCTGAGAATGGCTTGTCGTCTCCAGCTACTAATTCTTTTTCCTCACCAGTTTTAGGATCATGAGCGATGTATGGCTTAACATCAACTGGTGATGGTAAGTAGTCAACAACACCGTCAAGCATCATTTGAACACCCTTGTTCTTGAAAGCTGAACCAGCAAATACTGGGAACAATTCCAAGTTCAAAGTTGCTTTACGAATAGCAGCCTTTAATTCATCAATGGAAATTTCTTCACCATTAAGGTATTTTTCCATGATGTCATCGTCAACATCAGCAACTTGTTCGATTAAAGCACTACGACGCTTTTCAGCTTCTGCCTTGTATTCGTCAGGAACTGGAATAGTTTCCCATTTTGAACCAAGCTTGTCTTCATCATAAACATCGGCAACCATGTTGATTAAGTCAATAACACCTTCAAAAGTTTCGGCAGAACCAATTGGCATTTGAACAGGTAAAGCATTGGCATTTAAGCGTTCGTGTAAAGAAGTAACAGACTTATCAAAATCTGCACCAATCTTGTCCATCTTGTTAACAAAAACAATTCGAGGAACACCGTAAGTTTCAGCTTGACGCCATACATTTTCAGTTTGTGGTTCAACACCAGCTTGAGCATCAAGAACAGTTACCGCACCGTCAAGAACACGAAGTGAACGTTCAACTTCGATAGTGAAGTCAACGTGTCCTGGGGTATCAATGATGTTAATTCTGTAGTCTTGCCATTGCGCAGTCGTAGCGGCTGAGGTAATGGTAATACCACGTTCCTTTTCTTCTTCCATCCAGTCCATTTGGCTGTCACCCTCATGGGTTTCACCAATTTTGTGGATTTTACCAGTGTAGTAAAGGATACGTTCAGTAGTGGTAGTCTTACCCGCATCAATGTGGGCCATGATACCAATGTTACGTGTCTTTTCTAATGGAAATTCACGCTTATTAGCCATAAATTCTTATCTCCTTAAAAATATACCAATTAAATTAGAAGCGGTAGTGTGCGAATGCACGGTTAGCTTCAGCCATACGGTGAACGTCTTCACGCTTCTTAACTGCAGAACCGGTGTTGTTTGAAGCGTCAATGATTTCGTTAGCTAAACGTTCATCCATAGTGTGTTCATTACGTAAACGAGCGTATGAAACAAGCCATCTTAAGCCCAAAGTAGTTCTTCTTTCTGGACGAACTTCAACTGGGATTTGGTAGTTTGAACCACCGATACGGCGAGCTCTAACTTCCAAAACTGGCATAATGTTATTCATAGCTTCTTCAAAAACTTCAAGTGGTTCCTTGCCAGTCTTGTCTTTAACGATGTTGAAAGCATCATAAAGGATAGAAGATGCCTTAGCTCTCTTACCATCAAGCATCAAGTGGTTGATTAACTTAGTAACAAGCTTTGAGTTATAAACTGGATCTGCTAAAACGTCTCTTTTAGTTACATGTCCTTTTCTAGGCATTATTTAACTCCTCCTTAATCTTTCTTAGCACCGTACTTAGAACGGCTTTGTTTTCTGCCATCAACACCAGCAGTATCAAGGGCACCACGGATAATATGGTAACGTACACCAGGAAGGTCCTTTACACGACCACCACGGATTAAAACAACCGAGTGCTCTTGCAAGTTGTGGCCTTCACCTGGGATGTAGGCAGTAACTTCGATTAAGTTAGAAAGACGAACACGAGCATACTTACGCAAAGCTGAGTTTGGCTTCTTTGGTGTCATAGTACCAACACGAGTTGCAACACCACGCATTTGCGGAGCTGGGTTGAATACTAATTCTTTCTTCATACTGTTGTAGCCGTAGCTTAAAGCTGGTGACTTTGATTTAGTCGTCTTTGAGTGACGGCCTTTTCTTACCAATTGGTTAATAGTTGGCATTAACTTTTTCCTCCTAAAAAAACTGTTTATTCTGTTCACACATCCAGGAGTTTCTTTTTTAGATCCTGAACTATCATCAAAACATACAAAGACTATTGTACTCGCTTTTGGAGATAAATCAATCTTTATTTATTTAAAAAGTAGGATTTATCTTTTTCTGCGTACCTATTAATGAGGTAACAAAATGAACTGGATTTACACATTAACTAATTTTTTAATTGGGACTTGTCTTGCTTCCCACGCCGCTGTTGTTTATGAGCATTGGGAGACTTTCGACTTTTTCATAACCCGCTCGCGCTGCAGCACCTGTCAAACTGAACTTAGCTTACTTGATGAATTGCCCATAATTTCTTATCTTTGGCTGCACGGTAAATGTCGCTACTGCAATAGTCAAATTCCAGTTAAATTGCCAATTATTGAAATTTGTGGCGGCCTTGCCTTTATGCAAATTGACTTTAGCCAGCCTAGTAATTATGCAACTGCCATTCTGATCTTTAGCATCTTACTAGTAGCAATCAGTGATTACGAACAGCAAGAATTTCACTTAGCAATGCTTTTCCCAGCGTTATACCTAGCTCTATTTAAAAGCAGTAACCTACTTCATTTTCAGCTTTTAGATTACGTTGAATTATTACCGATTTTGCTGCTATTAATTTTCTATGTTTGGCAAAAAAAGCTAGGTAGTGGCGATTTACTTATTTATCTCATCCTAGCTGTATACTTCAGTCCCCACACGGCAAATTTTATTTTCCTAATAGGTGCAACTCTATTAATCGTTCATTTTTGTTTAAAACAGCAAAAGGGACAAAAGCAAACTACTATTGCTTTTGTCCCCTATCTTTTTCTGGGATTAACCATTCAACTTTTCTTTAAATAAAAATAGCGTTCCTACTTGCGTAGAAACGCTATTTATTTTGAACTATTTTTGTGGTTCCTTAGCCTTGTCAGCTTCCTTCATCTTTTTCTCAATATCAGCAATTGAGTAAACAGATTGTGGGCGCTTAACGTCAGCTTCTGGTTCCATATTACGGTAAACAGGAAGACCAGTACCAGCTGGAATAATCTTACCGATGATAACATTTTCTTTCAAACCAAGCAATGGATCATTCTTGCCTCTGATTGATGCATCAGTCAGAACACGAGTTGTTTCCTGGAATGAAGCGGCAGACAAGAAACTGTTAGTTTCAAGGGCAGCCTTGGTAATTCCCAAGATAACACTTTGTGCAGTAGCTGGAATACCACCAGAAATAATGACTGACTTGTTTTGTTCCTTGAAGTCGCCAATATCCATTACGGCACCTGGCAATAAGTCAGTTTCACCTGGATCAAGAATTCGAACCTTTTGCAGCATTTGACGAGTTAAGACTTCGACGTGCTTATCAGAAATGTCAACCCCCTGCATTCTGTAGGCTTTTTGAACTTCAACTAAGATGTATTCTTCAGTTGTCAAAGTATCAGTTACTTGAATCAATTCCTTAGGATCAACAGAACCTAAAGTCAACTTGTCACCACGGTTAACGAAGTCGCCTTCAGCAACTGCAACAGAAGCAGTATAAGGAACGCTGTAGCTTCTAGTATCGATCTTACCCTTAACAGTAATCTCGCGAGTATGTTCAGCTGGGTTTTCTTGAATTGAATCAATTGTCCCATCAACTTCGGAAATGATTGCCCGACCTTTGGGGTTACGAGCTTCAAACAATTCTTGCACACGAGGAAGACCCTGAGTAATATCTTCAGCACCGGCAACCCCACCGTTGTGGAAAGTACGAAGAGTCAACTGAGTACCAGGTTCACCGATTGATTGTGCGGCAACAGTACCAACTGCTTCACCGACTTCAACTTCTTCACCAGTAGCCAAGTTCATACCGTAACACTTGCGGCAAACACCGTGAGGTGTATCACAGATTAAGATTGAACGAATCTTGACGTCAGTAACACCAGCATCACAAATCTTATGAGCTAAGTCTTCATCCATCATTTCGTTTGGACCAGCAAGTACTTCACCGGTCTCTGGATTCTTGACAGTTTCAGCAGTGAAACGACCAAGCAAACGATCGTATAATGGCTCGATTAATTCGTCACCTTCCATGATTGCATGAACGTGGATACCACGGTCGGTACCACAATCATCTTCACGGATGATAACATCCTGAGCAACATCAACTAACCGCCGTGTCAAGTAACCAGACTGAGCAGTCTTCAAGGCCGTATCAGTCATTCCCTTACGGGCACCGTGAGTGGACATGAACAATTCCAAAACTGACAAACCTTCCTTGAAGTTTGAAGTAACTGGAATTTCGAACAACCCACCGTTAGGGGTGGCCATCAAGCCACGCATTCCGGCTAACTGAGTAAAGTTAGAAATGTTACCACGAGCACCGGAATCGGCCATGATTGTAATTGGGTTACGTGGATCATAGATCTGCGCAATTTCGTTTTGAACTTGATCCTTACATTCGTTCCAAATGCTGATAACGCGATCGTGTCGTTCTTGCTCAGTAATCAAGCCGCGTCTAAATTGCTTAGAAACAACATCAACTTGCTTGTGGGCCTTAGCAACCTTTTCGTCCTTATCATTAATTTCTGGAACATCGGTCATCCCAATTGTAATACCAGAAGTAGTTGAACTGATGTAGCCTAACTTCTTCAAATCATCAAGGTATTCTGATGTTCTTTGAACCTTGTAATACTTGTAGATAGTCGCAATTGAATCAGATAAGAATGACTTCTTAAATGGTGTTGCAACTAAGTCATCACCAACGTTATCAATCTTTTCATGAATATCTTCACCAGACTCTAAGAAGTACTTAGTATCTAGTGGATTATTCGAGTTTTCTTCAGTTGGCTCATTGATGTAGAAGTAATCTTCTGGTGCAATTTGATTGAAAATTACCCGACCATAGGTAGTAACAAAAATACCATGTTCGTAACCCTTAGGCCATGCCTTCTTCGGCATTGAATCAGCTGACATACCAATAATTGTGTGGTAGTGAATATCACCATTATTGTATGCAATTGTAGCTTCTTCAGGTGAATTGAAGATCATGCCTTCACCTTCACGGCCACGTTCAGCTTGAGTTAACCAGTAGTTACCCAAAACGACATCCTGTGATGGTGTAACGATTGGCTTACCATCCTTAGGAGCCAAAATATGATGCGCAGCAAGCATCAACAGCCGTGATTCAGCAACAGCTTCATCTGATAGTGGAACGTGGATAGCCATCTGGTCCCCATCGAAGTCGGCATTGTAAGCTTCACAAGCTAATGGGTGCAGCCGAATTGACTTACCAGGAACTAGAACTGGTTCAAAGGCTTGAATACTCAAACGGTGCAAAGTAGGGGCACGGTTTAACAGAACCGTTCTTTCCTTAATTACATCTTCAAGTACATCCCAGACATCATCGTCTTCACGATCAATCTTACGCTTAGCACTCTTGATATTAGAAGCAATCTTACGTTTAACCAATTCGTGCATTACAAATGGCTTGAATAATTCCAATGCCATTGGGCGTGGAACACCACATTGATATAATTTCAATTTTGGTGAAACGTCGATAACTGAACGGCCTGAATAGTCAACACGCTTACCAAGCAAGTTTTGACGGAAACGTCCTTGCTTACCCTTAAGCATGTGTGACAGTGACTTCAATGGACGGTTACCTGGTCCAACGACTGGACGGCCACGACGACCGTTATCAATCAAGGCATCAACGGCTTCCTGCAGCATCCGCTTTTCGTTTTGAACGATAATGTTTGGTGCGTTTAGGTCAAGCAGTCTCTTCAAACGATTATTCCGGTTAATTACCCGGCGGTAAAGGTCGTTCAAGTCAGAAGTGGCAAAACGGCCACCTTCTAGTTGAACCATTGGCCGCAAGTCCGGTGGGATAACGGGAACAGCATCAATAACCATCCATTCAGGCTTATTACCTGAATCCTTGAAGGCATCCAAAATATCTAACCGTCTAATTGCCCGTGTCCGTTTTTGACCAGTTGCAGTTTCCAATTCTTTCTTTAAATCGGCAACTTCCTTGGCTAGGTCAACTTTCCGTAACAAATCACGGATTGCTTCGGCACCCATCTTGGCAGTAAAGCGATTACCATACTTAGCTTTTTGCTCACGGTATTCAGCTTCGGTCATTAATTGTTTAAATTCAAGGTCCGTGTCGCCAGGATCGATTACGATGTAAGCTGCAAAATAAATTACTTCTTCCAGTAATCTTGGTGACATATCAAGGATTAATCCCATCCGAGATGGAATACCCTTGAAGTACCAGATATGAGTAACTGGAGCAGCCAACTCAATGTGACCCATCCGTTCTCTTCTGACTTTGGCAGAGGTAACTTCAACCCCACAGCGATCACAAACGATTCCGCGATAGCGAACGCCCTTGTATTTACCACATGCACAGGCCCAATCTTTAGTTGGCCCAAAAATTCTTTCATCAAACAGACCGTCTTTTTCTGGCTTTAAAGTACGGTAGTTAATTGTTTCTGGCTTCTTAACTTCACCGTATGACCAGCTGCGGATCTTGTTAGGTGATGCAAGACCAATTTGCATGCTTTCAAACTTATTTACATCGATCAAAAGTTTAACCCCCTACTTATTTAGAAATCTTGTTATCGTCGTCAGATTCATCAACGGCAGTTTCGGTCTTCTTTGGTTCCGCAACTGATTCGTCTTGATCATCAGATTTGGCAGTTTCTTCGGCTAACTTCTTCTTTTGTTGTTCTTCAGCCATCTTCGACAAAGTATCAATATTCAAACGTTCATTTGAATCATCGTCCATGTCGCGTAATTCAATTTCATTATGATCCATGTCAAGTACGCGAATATCCAATCCTAATGATTGTAATTCTTTAACAAGAACACGGAATGATTCTGGAACACCTGGTTTAGGAATTCTTTCGCCCTTAACAATTGCTTCGTATGCCTTTACACGACCAACAACATCATCTGACTTATAAGTCAAAATTTCTTGCAGGGTGTATGCGGCACCGTAAGCTTCAAGAGCCCAAACTTCCATTTCACCAAAACGCTGTCCACCAAATTGTGCTTTACCACCAAGAGGTTGTTGTGTAACAAGTGAGTAAGGCCCAATTGAACGAGCGTGGATCTTATCGTCAACCATGTGAGTCAACTTCAGATAGTGCATGATACCAACAGAAACCCGGTTATGGAATGGCTCACCCGTACGGCCATCGTAAAGAACAGTCTTACCGTCTTTATCGATACCGGCTTGGTGAACTGTGTCCCAAACGTCATCTTCACTAGCACCATCAAATACTGGTGTGGCAACATGGATACCCAAGCTATTTGCAGCCCAGCCCAAGTGCAATTCCAAAAGCTGTCCAATGTTCATACGTGAAGGAACACCCATTGGGTTCAAACAAATATCAACTGGAGTACCATCTGGCAAGTATGGCATATCTTCTTCTGGAACAACTGCGGCAACCGTACCCTTGTTACCATGACGACCAGACATCTTGTCCCCGACTTGAATCTTACGCTTTTGAGCGATGTAAACTCGAACTAAGGTATTAACACCTGGTGATAATTCATCGCCCTTTTCACGCGTATAAACCTTAACATCGCGAACAATTCCGCCGCCGCCGTGTGGTACACGCAAGGAAGTATCACGAACTTCACGTGCCTTTTCACCAAAGATAGCGTGCAGTAATCTTTCTTCAGCTGACAATTCTGTCACACCCTTAGGTGTAACTTTACCAACTAAAATGTCACCATCGTGAACTTCAGCACCGATGCGAACAATTCCTTCTGCATCAAGATCCTTTAACGCATCCTCACCAACATTTGGCAATTCACGCGTAATTTCTTCTGGGCCCAATTTTGTGTCACGGGCTTCGGATTCGTAATCTTCAATACTGATTGAAGTGTAAACGTCATCCTTAACAAGCCGTTCTGACAACATAATCGAGTCTTCATAGTTGTACATGTTCCAAGTCATGAAGGCGATAACTGGGTTTTGACCCAAGGCTAATTCACCGTGGCTCATTGTTGGACCGTTAGCAATTACTTCGCCTTCAGCAACTTCATCACCCAACTTAACATTTGGTGTTTGGTTGTATGACTTCGAGTTGTTTGACCGACGGTACTTTTCAAGAACATATTCATCTAAAGTACTGTCAGCACGTCTAATGCGGATAGTATTCGCATCAACGTATTCAACTTTACCTGCAGCCTTAGCAATTAAAGCAGCACCAGAATCGTGAGCAGCACGGTATTCCATACCAGTTCCAACAAGAGAACTGTGTGGATTAATTAATGGTGCAGCCTGACGTTGCTGGTTAGCCCCCATCAAAGCACGGTTAGAGTCGTCGTTTTCAAGGAATGGGATACATGCAGAAGCAACAGACACAACTTGCTTAGGAATAACGTCCATGTAGTCAATCTTGTCTGGACTAACTTCGACGTTATCTTCCTTTGAACGAGCCAAGATTAATTCATCCTTAAATGAACCATCTGGATTAAGCGGTGTGTTAGCTCCGGCAATAATATAGTTATCCTCAACATCAGCTGTTAAGTAGTCAATCTTGTCAGTAACCTTGTGGGTCTTCCAAGAAACGCGACGGTATGGTGTTTCAATAAAACCATACTTGTTAATTACAGCGTATGTTGCCAAGGAGTTAATCAAACCAATGTTTGGACCTTCTGGTGTTTCGATTGGACATAGACGACCATATTGCGTATAGTGTACGTCACGAACTTCGTATCCAGCACGGTCACGAGTCAAACCACCAGGCCCTAAGGCAGACATCCGGCGCTTATGAGTTAATTCACCCAACGGGTTATGTTGGTCCATGAACTGTGACAATTGTGAAGAACCAAAGAATTCTTTGATGCTGGCAACAATTGGACGAATGTTGATTAATTGTTGTGGGGTAACAGTTGATGGGTCTTGAATTGACATTCTTTCCCGAACAACACGTTCCATTCTTGCTAAACCAATTCTAAATTGATTTTGCAATAATTCACCAACTCGACGAATACGACGATTACCCAAGTGGTCAATATCGTCAACATTGCCGATTTCATCTTGCAATAATAAGAAGTAGTTGATTGAAGCCAAAACATCAGCAGGAGTCAAGTACTTAACGCTCTTGTCAATGTGACCATTGGACATCATCTTAACAACGCGTTCTGGATTTACTTTTGAGTAAACCTTGATTTCTTGAACACTGATTGGGTCTGGCAGAACGCCTTCCTTAGATGGTTCATAAGTAACCATCTTAAAGTCATCGCGGTCAAGGTACTTCTCTAAAGTATCCATTACTTCATGAGTAACAACAGTACCCTTCTTAGCGATAATTTCACCAGTGTCAGGATCAGCCAAAGTTTCAGCCAAAGTTTGACCGTATAAACGGTTCTTCAGTGATAACTTCTTGTTGACCTTGTAACGACCAACTGGTGCCAGGTCGTAACGACGTGGATCAAAGAAACGAGCGTAAAGCAAAGACCGTGAAGAATCTGTTGTCTTCGGCTCACCTGGACGTAATCTTTCGTAAACGTCCTTCAATGCTTCGGCAACTCTTGAGTCTGCAGGGTTCTTATGAACATCCTTGTCCAAAGTAAATTGTAAAGTGTCACTTTGACCAAACATGTCTAAAATGTCGCTGTCAGAGCCAATACCCATTGCTCTAATTAATACAGTCAATGGCAATTTACGAGTCCGGTCAATCCGAACATATGAAACATTCTTTGCATCAGTTTCATATTCAAGCCAAGCCCCACGGTTAGGAATAACAGTCGTACCAAAAATTTGGCGGCCGTTCTTATCATAGTCACCTGAGTAATAAACACTTGGTGATCTAACTAACTGTGAAACAATAACTCTTTCAGCACCATTGATAATGAATGAACCAGATTCAGTCATTAATGGCAAATCGCCAAAGAAAACATCTTGAGTCTTAATTTCACCGGTTTTTTGGTTAGTTAACTTCAAAGTAACGTGCATTGGTGCGGAATAAGTCGCATCATGATCGCGGGCTTCATCAACGGTATACTTCGGCTTTTGCAATTTATAGCCCATGTATTCCAAAGAAAGCTTACCTGAGAAGTCACTAATTGGCATAATGTCGTCAAAGACTTCTTTAATACCTTCATCCAAAAACCACTTATATGATTCGGTTTGAACATCAGTCAAGTTAGGTAGTTTCAGTACTTCTTTAATCCGTGAAAAACTACGTCTTGTTCGGTGTTTACCATAGTTCACTACGTGTCCATTTAACAAGGAGAAAACATCCTTTCTGTCAGAGAAAGCAAATATTACATTTCGTTTACAAATTCAAAAGGCCGGAATTTTAAGCATAAAAAAGACAAAAACAACATTGTCGTTTTTGTCTTTTATTATTCTGCTGGACAATATATCAGCAAAATTCTGAACTTCAGCCTTTTTAATCAAGCTTCAATATACCAAAATTTGTTAATATTGTCAATTAATTTACTTAGCCCCAACCAATTCTGAATCAGCCGCTTTAACAACTTCAAATTTTAATTTGTCATGTCTGCTGCCGATCTTAAGTAGGTCGCCAGACTGCAGCTCATCTTTAATCAGCATCGAAGCAATTTCATCTTCAATATCAGTTTGAATTGCCCGTTTTAACGGCCGTGCACCCATTTCTGGATTATAGCCGTCCTTAGCAATTTTATCCATTGCCGCACGCGACAACTTAAGCTGGATGCCCTTCTTAGCCAGGCGGTCAATCAACTTGCGCGTTAGCAGAGTAACAATTTGCCGCAACTGCGTCGCATTTAATTCATCAAAGATAATGGTTTCATCAATCCGGTTCAAAAATTCCGGCCGGAAGAACTGCTTGAGTGCTTGCTTAACCCGCTCACGCCGCATCTTAATTTGATTAGAACTATCAGCACTAAAGCCAACTGCCTGCGTCTCAAATAGTGAGCGCGAACCCAAGTTAGACGTCATAATGATGATCGTATTTCTGAAGTCAACTTTACGGCCCTTTGAATCCGTTAAAAAGCCGTCATCAAGAACCTGCAACAGTAAATTGAACACATCGGGATGTGCCTTTTCCACTTCATCAAGCAAGACAACTGAATACGGGTGACGCCTAACCTTTTCGGATAGTTGACCGCCCTCATCATAGCCAACATAACCAGGAGCTGAACCAATCAGCTTGCTGCTGGCAACCTGATCCATGTATTCAGACATATCAATTCTGATTAAATTGTTTTCTGAGCCAAACATCGCAGCTGCAATTGCCTTGGCCAGTTCCGTCTTCCCAACACCAGTTGGGCCTAGGAATAAGAATGAACCAATTGGACGTTTTTCATCCTTAATGCCACTGCGGCTGCGGCGAACTGCCCGACTAACCGCTGATACGGCCTTCTCTTGACCAATAATCCGCTTGTGCAGGTCACTTTCAAGATTTGCCAACTGCTTTGATTCATCCCGGTTCATCTGTGTAACTGGGACACCCGTCCAATTAGACACAACCTTAGCAATATCTTCTGGTCTAACAACGGCTTTACTATCAACTCGTTCTTCTAGCCGATTAGCCAATTTATCGCGTTTTAACTGCAGGCTATTTTGCCGTTCCTGCAGTTTAGCCGCTTCAACAAAGTTTTGGTTGACGGCTGCCTGATTTTTTTGGTTAATTACTTGTTTAATTTGGTCGTTGACCTGCATCAATTGGTTGTCAGGCGCCTTATTCGTCTTAATCTTGACAGCAGCACCAGCCTCATCAATCAAGTCGATGGCCTTGTCTGGTAAGTAACGGTTAGAAATATAGCGACTAGACAAGTCAACCGCGTCTTCTAACGCTGCCTTTGTAAATTTAACGTGGTGGAATTTTTCATATTTAGCTTGCAGACCTGTCAAAATCGCTAAAGATTCTGCTCGTGACGGTTCATTGAGACGGACTTGCTGGAAGCGGCGGGCTAAAGCCTGATCCTTCTCCACATACTTTTGATATTCATCAAAGGTTGTTGCCCCAATCATTTGAATATCACCACGAGCAAGCGATGGTTTCAAAATATTAGCCGCGTCAATTGAGCCTTCGGCACCACCAGCACCGATTAGCGTATGCATTTCATCAACGAAAAGAATGATTTTACCGTCTTTGGTAATTTCTTTGATGATCTTTTTCATTCGGTCTTCAAATTCGCCACGGTACTTGGTACCAGCAACTAGACCGCCCAAATCAAGCGAAATTACCCGCTTATTTAACAAATCATGCGGTGCCTTCTTAGTCACAATTGCGGTTGCAATTGCTTCAGCCACCGCAGTTTTACCGACACCCGGCTCACCAATCAAAACCGGATTATTCTTAGTCCGCCGCGACAAAATTTCAATTACCCGGGCAATCTCCTGATCGCGTCCAATTACAGGATCAATCTGACCATTTTCTGCCCGCTCATTCAAGTTAACCGACACTTGATCTAAGGTCGGCGTCGTACTCTTAGGTTTATTCGCATTTAAATCGGTTGGCGGCGCACCAATCCAATCACTGTCAGTTTCTGGATTATCTTCTTGGCCAAGGCTGCGCTGAGCATCATCTTGCAATCCCTGAATATTAATATTCAAATTACGCAAAATTGTAGCTGCCAAAACTTGCTCACTAGAAATTAACCCCAGTAAAATATGACTGGTTTTAACCTCAGTTGAGCCGCCACGTTCTGCTAATGTCCCCGCATATGCCAGAGCCATACTCAGGCGTGGCGACATCTCCATATAACTGGTTTTAGCGGCAGAACCGTAACCGGTATAACGTTCAATTTCTTCACGAATGGCAGTAGGTGTAGCACCCCAAGCCCGCAAGTCCTTGCCGGCTTCGCCATCTGATTCAATCACCATCGCTAAAAGTACATGTTCAGTACCAATTAGGCGATGATGGAAATTCTGTGCTTGTTCACGTGCAATTTCTAATACTTGATTTGCACTTTTACTGTAAGAGTTCTTCATCATAGCACCACCTTAAAATGACATGAATATTGCCAATCCCTTTATAGCCAATTGTAAGACCATTTACTGCAAATGGTTACTTTCATATCAAAAACATTGCAACCATTATAGCAAAGACATTATGCTTACGCTAATATTCCTTACTACCAATCATTTGCAGACAACAAAAAAACTGTCTGTTACCAGACAGTCAATCATCGGGAAAACAGGATTCGAACCTGCGACCTCTACGTCCCGAACGTAGCGCTCTACCAAGCTGAGCTATTTCCCGTTTCAATAAAAAGACTCACCTAAGCGGTGAGTCTTTTTATTATAGAGCGGAAGACGGGATTCGAACCCGCGACCCCCACCATGGCAAGGTGATGTTCTACCACTGAACTACTTCCGCAAGACATTTATTATTATAGCAAATGAATTTGATTTTGCAAACCTTTTTTGCAAGAAAAAAAGGAAATTCTTCAAAAAGAATTTCCTAATTGCCTAAAAAGCCTAATCTAACAGCTTATTCTGCTGAATTATTTTTTGCTTTTTTCTTTAAATCTGCTTGAACTTCACGATCAATGTCTTCGACTTTTTCCGGACGCATGGTTGGGAAGAGCAAAACATCCCTAATTGCTGGTGCATCTGTTAACAGCATTACCAACCGGTCGATTCCGATTCCCAATCCACCTGTTGGCGGCATGCCGTATTCCATTGCCCGCAAATAATCTTCATCAATCATATCTGCTTCATCATTACCAGCTTCACGTTCAGCCATTTGTGCTTCAAACCGTTCACGTTGATCGTCTGGGTCATTTAATTCTGAGAAAGCATTACCATATTCCTCACCCATAATGTAAATTTCAAACCGATCAGTGAAACGTGGATCATCAGCATTCTTTTTAGCTAATGGTGAAATTTCAACTGGATGACCGTAAACAAAGGTTGGGTCAACAATGGTTTCTTCACAATATTTTTCAAAGAAAGCATTGATAATGTGGCCAACTTTCCAGAAACTTTCAACCTTGATGTCGTGATCTTCAGCAATCTTAGTTGCTTCTTCAACACTCATCTTTTGCCAGAAGTCAACGCCGGTCTTTTCCTTGATTAAATCAACCATGTGAACGCGGCGGTATGGCTTGCCTAAGTCAATTTCTGTACCTTGGTAAGTAACCTTACCATCTGGTGAAACAACTTCAGCAGCAGCCCGAATAATGCCTTCTGCTTCATCCATTACATCGTGGAAGTCCCAGTATGCAGCATACGTTTCAAGTTCAGTAAATTCAGGGTTATGGTGGGTGTCCAAACCTTCATTTCTAAAGACCCGGCCAATTTCATAGACACGTTCCATATCACCAACGATTAACCGTTTAAGTGGTAATTCCAGCGCAATCCGCATGTAAAGGTCGATATCTAACGCATTGTGGTGGGTAATAAATGGACGTGCTTCAGCACCACCAGGAATATTATGCAAAACTGGCGTTTCAACTTCTAAGAAGTCCTTCTTATTCAAGAAGTCACGAATTGCTTGAATAATCTTAGTCCGGTTAACAAAGCGCTTATAGCTGTCTTGGTTAGTAATCAGATCAAGATAACGTTGCCGGTAAATTTGTTCAACGTCCTTTAGACCATGGTACTTATCAGGAAGTGGACGCAATGCTTTAGACAAGAAGGTAACGTGAGTTGCACGAATAGTCAATTCGCCAGTATCAGTCTTCATTACTTCGCCGTCGATACCTAAGAAGTCACCGATGTCAGACTTTTTAAAGATCTTGTAGTTGTCCTCACCGACAATATCCTTACGAACATAAATTTGTACCTTACCAGTCCGATCATAAAGGTCAGCAAAACCAACTTTACCCTTACCACGTTTAGCAAGCATTCTGCCGGCTACCTTGGTCTTAGGCATATCGTTATTTAACTCATCCTTATCATCATCACGATACTTTTCATTTAAAGTCTTTGCTAAATCCTGACGGTGAAACTTACGCATACCAAAGGGTTCAATCCCGTTCTCACGTAATTCCTCCATCTTTTGGCGGCGAACAATTAATTGATCGTTCATTTCATTTTTTGCCAATTACTTTTCCTCCATTACTCTATAGTTGCGACACGTCGAGCCGTCTTTTGTGCCTGACGCTTCTCATAATCCTCAACAAAGTTATCCAGCAAGTCATAAACTTCTTGTGCTGTCCATACTTCATTTATTTTAGCACGAGTCCGTGCAGAACGGGGAACACCCTTCAAATAGTAGGCTGCCTGTTGCCGGAATTCTGGTACCGCAATTTTTTCACCCTTTAGGTCAACTAAGCCTTGCAACTGGTGCTTAGCAGTTGCGACCTTCTCACGAACTGTCTGCGGCGTTAACCGTTCACCAGTTTCAAGATAATGGGTCATATCTTTTAAAATCCACGGATTACCTAGAGCAGCACGGCCAACCATGACAGCAGTTGAACCAATTTCTTTTAACGCTTTTGCAGCTAATTCTGGCGTTTCAATATCACCATTAGCAACAAAAGGTACATCAAGTACCTGGGCAACATCATGCAATGTTTCCCAATCAGCATGTCCTTGGTACATCTGCTTACGTGTTCTACCGTGCATTGCAATCATGCTTGCACCCGCTTCTTGGGCAGCTAAGGCATTTTCAACTGCAAAAATATGCTTACGATCCCAACCAATCCGCATTTTTACACTAACTGGCTTAGAAACATTCTGCACAACTGCATGTACCATTTGGTAAATTTTGTTTGAATCAAGCAGCCACTTGGAACCAGCATCCGTTTTGGTAATTTTCGGTACCGGACAACCCATATTAATGTCAATAATATCAGCATCAGTATGCTGATCGATGTACTGGGCCGCCTCAAGCAGAGTTTCTTCAGTTCCCCCAAAAATCTGAATACTCATCGGGTGTTCTTGCGGATCAACCTTCATCATTGACATTGTTTTTTTATTACGATAAATGATCCCATGATCCGAAATCATTTCACAGACAACCATTCCCGCGCCGAATTCTTTACAAATCATCCGAAATGCCGAATTAGAAACTCCGGCCATCGGTGCAACAACAACGCGATTAGGAATAGTAATATCCCGAATCTTCCAACTATTATCCACCAAATCATCCTTTCAAATACTTTAACATCATAACAAAAAAGACTAAATCAGCAAAATTTCACGGTGTCAACCACTTAAAAGAACGATTGTGGTTAATTACTTCTTCAAGAAAAACTTCCCAGGAGCAACCCGATTATAATAACGCAAGTATGCTTTTTTACTGCGATCATCAACAGAAAAGTTAATTACACCAGCGTTTTGGATTTCGCCAATTAAGGCAATATTAGGAATCCCCAAAATATTCTGAACCATTGAGCGTGAAGCTGTCCCGTGAAAGACAAGTAATACTGCTTCATTTTCATGCTGCTGAATAAGGTCATGCCAAAAGTCCATGAGCCGTGCGCCTAATTCCTGATAGCTTTCACCCGTTGAGTAATCACTGTAATTTTCCTTAAAATAACCTAGTTCATCAAAGACCTGCGGATATTTATCACGAATTTCCTGTGTATCCTTACCGTCCCAATTACCATAATTCATCTCGGTCAGCCGCTTATCGGTAATAACCTCACGCTTGCCCTGCGCCAAGATTTCTGCAGTCTGCTGCGCCCGCTTTAAGGGACTAGCATAAACACAATCAATTTGATTAATATCAAAGCTATCCCGCAAGGTTTCAACTTGCTTAATCCCCGTTTGGTTCAGCGGCAGATCAACTGAAGAACCGTTGATTGCCCCCATCTTGTTCGTATCAGTTTCACCATGACGCACAATATAGACGTTTAACATGTTGTCACACTCCTTTTCATCTTTGTTCAACCCTTACATTATAATCAAAATCGGTATTAACCGCACCTTGATTTTGGATTATACTTAAAAATAAAAGAAAGGATAGCATCTATGAATTTTATCAAAATAATTACAATTAGCTGCCGCTTTTTATTAGAGTGCGCAACAGTTATTGGCATCTTCAGCGGCATATTTATTAAGCATAATCTTCTAAGCAAAATTATTTTTGCTGTCATCGCAATCCTTATTTTCCTAGTCTGGTCGCGCTACGGGGCACCTAATTCACCTCAAGCCCTGACAAGAGTTGCTAAACTAATACTGGAAATTATTGTTTATACTATTGGCAGTAGCTGCTGGATCATAATTTTTGGCAAGACTACTGGTAGTATCTATTCTGCAATTGCCGTAATTGATTTAATCTTGATGTATCTACTAAAAATTGAACAACTTTAATCTCACAGAAGACACTGAATTAATATTCTTTGTCTTCTTTTTTCTTCCCTAAAATAGCATTTAATTCAGCTTCTGTATAGTGATACTTACTGCCGCAAAAGTTGCACGTCAATTCAGCACCATGATCTTCATCAATCATGGACTGCAGTTGATCGACTTTTAAGGTTTCTAAAATTTCAGCATACTTTTCCTTTGAGCAATCACATTTCCAGGCTACTGGTTCTTTTGCCAAAATCTTACAATCAGTTCCTAAAATCTTACGCGCCAAGTCTTCCGGAGTCATCCCGGCTAAAAATGATGTCGACAGTGCCGGCAGATCATCAATATGCTTAATTGTCTTAGTAATCAAGCTCTCACTGGCACCCGGCAAAGCCTGCAGCATGAAGCCGCCAGCTTCACCAATCGTATTATTCGGGTTAACAAAAACTGACAAACCAACTGCTGACGGAATTTGTTCAGACTTAGTCAGGTAATAGGCAACATCCTCAGCGATTTCACCAGATACAATTGGCACTTGTCCTGTGTAAGGCTCCTTTAAGCCCAAGTCTTTGGTTACTTCTAACCAGCCTTGACCAACTGCCTTTTTAACATCAATATGACCATCTTCGCGCGGCGGTAAGGCAATGTGGGGATTTTTAACATAACCCTTCACTGTCAAGTCAGCTTGCGCTGTTACTACTGTGGGGCCAACCGGACCGTTGCCTAATAAGCGCACCGTCAATTCTTCCTTGTCGGTTAATTCAGCTCCCGCTAATAAGACACCGGCAACTAAACTCCGCCCTAAAACTGCGGAAGATGCTGACCAAGTGTCATGTCTAGTCTGGGCTTCTTGAACCAAATCCTTAGCTGTAACGGTCAATAACCGTAAATTTTTTGTTTTATCAATTGCCTTAATTAAATAATCACTCATCTTAGTTCTCCTAAAAAAATAGAGCCTGTAACTAGGCCCTATTAATTATTAATCTTATTGATCATCTGAAAAATGGTCGTTATCCTTTGGTGTAGAATCTGTATCAGCTTTAGGAGCCTTCTCTGGATTTTCCGGATTGTGCTCTTCTACTTCTTCATTCTTCTCTAAAGGAGTTTCTGCCTTTTTTTCATCATGAACATGTTTATCTTCATTAGCTGTAGTAACTGCTTTTTGATTTTCCTTCTTTTCAGCAGCTGCCTTAGCCTCTTCATAAGTCAAAGCCTTAGATTCACTTGGGTATTCTGGCATTTTTTCTGGCATCTTACCCGTTGTATACAGTGACATAATCTGCTTTTCATCTAAAGTTTCATACTTCAACAATGCTTCCGCAATTACGCGGTGCTTGTCGCGGTTTTCTTTGACAATTTCCACGGCTTTAGCATGAGCTTCATCAAGCAATTCTTTAACTGCTTCGTCAATTTTGGCTGAAGTTGCTTCACTATACGGCTTAAAGCCATAAGGATTAGTCTCGCCTTCTTTTTCAAGCTCAACCATTCCTAGAGAATCAGTCATTCCGTAGTTAACAACCATGCTGTGAGCAATTTGCGTTGCCTGTTCAAAGTCGTTAGACGCACCAGTTGATTGGTCACCAACTACAACTTCTTCACCGGCACGACCACCCATTAACCCAACAATCTGTTCCATCAATTGCTTCTTAGTCAATAAGAACTGGTCGTCCTTTGGCAGCATCAAGTTATAACCACCTGTGCGGCCGTGTGGGACAATCGTAACCTTACGAACAGTCCGTGAATCACTTAAAACTAACCCACAGATTGAGTGACCTGCTTCGTGGAAGGCAACACGTTCTCTTTCTTTCTTAGAAATCATGCTGTTTCTCTTAGCTGGTCCAGCAATGACGCGGTCCTCAGCTTCATCAAGGTCAGTTGCTGTAATTTCAGTACCATTGCGCCGAGCAGCAAGCAATGCGGCTTCATTTAAGAGGTTAGCTAAATCAGCACCGACAAATCCCGGAGTTTGACGAGCAATCTCCTTTAAGTCAACATCTGAAGCTAGTGGCATGTTCTTGGCATGAACCCGTAAAATAGCTTCACGACCACGAACATCCGGTGACCCAACTAAGATTTTCCGGTCAAATCGACCCGGACGCAATAGTGCTGGATCCAAAACATCAGACCGGTTGGTTGCGGCAATAACAATAACACCTTCGTTACCTTCAAAGCCGTCCATTTCAACCAATAATTGGTTCAAAGTCTGCTCACGCTCATCATTACCGCCGCCGCTAGCATTACTGCCACGCTTACGGCCGATAGCATCAATTTCATCAATAAAGATAATACTTGGCGCGTTCTTCTTAGCATTGGTGAATAAGTCCCGAACCCGACTAGCACCGACACCGACAAACATTTCGACAAAGTCGGAACCAGAAATTGAGAAGAACGGTACATTGGCTTCACCGGCAACTGCCCGTGCAAGCAAGGTCTTACCTGTACCCGGAGGACCCTCAAGCAAAACGCCGGATGGAATTTTGGCACCCAGTTTAGTAAACTTAGCCGGATTCTTCAAAAATTCAACGACTTCAACTAATTCTTGCTTTTCTTCTTCTTCACCAGCAACATCTGAGAAGCGAACCTTATTCTTTTTCGGATCCTCAGGCTTAACGTGTGAGCGGCTGAAGTTCATAATGCCGCCGCTGCCTGAACCGCCGCGACCGCCGCCTGTCTGACTAATCATCATCCACAACATGACGATAAAGAGAATCGTCGGCACTAACATGACAATTGTTGAAATCCAGTTGCCAGACTGCGACTCTCCCTGAGTTGTCATCTTCGTGTCGCTCTTTTGAGCTAAGTCTTGGACATTGGCAACACTTGAATCATTCTGCAGCATCGTGGTTGAAAACCGCGTCACATGAGACCCTGAATTACCATTAAAGAAGTCAAAACTATTTTTTGATTGGCCCTTATTTCCCTGTGCTGTTTTATAGCTGCCTGAAACGGTATAGACCCCGTTAGCAGGCTGAACATTAAAGTTCTTAACTTTGCCTTGACGTAAGTCTTTGACAAATTCTGAGTAGCTAATATTTTCACTGCTGCTAGAATTATCAGAGCCGCCAAGAGCCCAGTTGATACCTCCCAATAACAGAAGGAAGACAACTATATAGAACAAGCCGTTCGATAACAGCCGATTCCGGTTATTCTTCATAAAAAACCTCCGCAAAGTTTCTAGAAATATACGAATAAAAGTTTAACACAAATTTCACTAATGCTCTAATATTTTAAAGGATCTTATCATTTAATGTTATAAACATAATATTGCTCAGCATCAGAGTCAGCTTCTTGATTGCTATAGGCATTTTCAACAAAAAGCACCTGCTTATTTTCAACTAAAGCTAAGCAATATGGTCGCAATACTGCAGGAATACCACTTTGGGCAAACTTTTTCTTGCTTTTAACATGTTGACCATTCTTCAACAGCAATTTTGCCCCTTGAGGCAAAGAGCAAGCTATTAATTGGCTCACTGGCTTAGCCTTAAACTGGCCTAATAACTGACCTAATGGACAACTAGTCTTACTTACCACCAAGCGTCGCGTTCCCCACTTAAATTCGGTGTCGAGTTTAATTGGCTCTGATTTAGGGACTGGCGGCAGCTCAACCGGCATGATGTACCAATACTTTTGGTAATTTAGCAGCTCAAATCCAGCCAAATTTTCATTAACACGAACATGCCACGTCTGCCAAATGAAGTTCTGCCAATAAGCAATCTGCTCTTGCTCAGAAAGTTGGTCAAGGGCAGATTCTTGCTGCCGATATGCAAAACCCAAAAATGGTTCAGGTAGCGTTACTGCCGCAAAGGCCCTTACTGCTAAATCTGTTAAGATACTCATCTGCTGACTATAACGCAAAGCATTAAGTCCAATTGCTGAATTTTCTTGTTTTAACAGCGGCACCACGTGATGGCGCAAGCGATTACGTAACACATCATCAGCAGCATTGGTTGTATCTTCAACAAACTGTACTTGCTCACGGCGATCGTACTCAAACAGCTGCTCTTTATTATAAGTTAAAAGCGGCCGCAACAGCAGAACTCCTTGCCACTGGCTAACCGGCTGCAGACTATTCATCTCACTAGGATTGCCCGAACGAATAAATTTTAGCAGGATGTTTTCCAGTAAATCATCACCGTGATGCGCGGTTAATAAGTAGTCGCCGTGTTCTTGACGCATTACTTTTGCCAAAAAAGCATAACGAAAACTTCGTGCAGCAGCCTCAATTCCCGTATGCGGGTGTAATTCAACTGGCCAGACAGTATTAATTATCTTAATCTGCTTACCAGAGCAATACTGCTTAATTACCGCAGCTTCTGCACTAGAATCAGGCCGTAATTGATGATCCAAATGAGCTGCAACAATTTTTAAATGATATTGGTCCTGCAAATGATTAAGCATGGCCAATAGTGCCATTGAATCTGGGCCACCACTTG
The DNA here is from genome assembly GCF_029392855.1 of Lactobacillus sp. ESL0680. Taxonomy (NCBI): domain Bacteria; kingdom Bacillati; phylum Bacillota; class Bacilli; order Lactobacillales; family Lactobacillaceae; genus Lactobacillus; species Lactobacillus sp. ESL0680. The sequence continues at coordinate 1,347,994 of NZ_CP113945.1, forward strand.
TTGCCACTACCAACGTTTTGCTAGCTAATGGCAAATCATTTTGCTCAAAAAAGTCCGCAATCTTAGTTGCCATAATTCGTTAATTCTTGGTGCAGCTTCTTAATTTCTGCTTCGCTATCCGTTACCGTTTTTGTCAATACCTGCAAAAAGTCTGCCTTCTCAACAGCAGAAAATTGGTTAGTCCGATCGACTAATGTTGAATCATTGACCCGCATCTTCGATAAACTGATTTTTCCCTTAAAATTGTGGATAATCACAGTTCGAACACTTTGACCAACCCGGTAATTATGCCGCTCACGGTCCCAATTATTACCAAAATCACTGTGATGGATCAAGCCTGAATGTCTTTTAGGTAATGATACAAAGATACCGAGGTCAGTTATATTGTTAACGACACCAGTTATCCGTTGTCCTACTTGATATTTCATTAATTATTATCTTTTTCTTCTGGAATATTGTAGATTGTTTCATTAGGTTTGGAATATAAAAACTTGAACCGCACCAATTTGGCCACGTAATCCGGATCTTTGAGATCATCACGTTTAGCAGACAGAGCTTGCTTTTCCTTATTAATTGTACTAAGCGACTTTTTGGAAGACTGTACCTGACTGTTAATGCGGTTAGTCTGCGCGTGTGTAATGCCAATCTGTACACCCAAAAAGACGAAGATAATCGCAAATACCGCAATTATCCGGTTGCGCCGCACCCTGTGTACTTCCTGTTCTCTTTTTTCCTGTTTACGTTTCAAACGTGCCATTCGCTCTTCTGGACTAAGCGAATTATAAATGCGTGGTCCTTTCATTTTTGATCCCCTATTATTAAAACAATACTATTTTAATTATAACAAGGCCACCTATAAAAGTCATTAATATCGAAAACGATTAATCAACTAGTTCATAAAGCTCACTTGCCTCAGCCTTTTTGGTAGTTTCGCGAATTGCGCACACCTTGGCCTTAACTTGTCTTGAACCATAACCGACTTCAATAACGTCACCGACTTTAACATCATAGCTGGACTTAACTACCCGGTCATTAACCTTAATTCGTCCTTGATCGGCCATTTCCTTGGCAATCGGCCGTCTCTTAACTAACCGCGAAACTTTTAAAAATTTATCAATTCGCATTTTTAACCCTCTATTCTTGAATAATATCACTTGCTGCAGTCATAAACGTCATCAATTCATTGGTCAGCATGCGGCTATTCTCCTTATCTGGCAGTTCTAGCAGAACCGCCAGCCGCTTTTGCGGCGATAAGCTTATTCTAGCCTTTAAATTAACGTGTTCCAAAGCTTTAAAAATATTTGGCCCTTCTAATTCCCGACTAGCATCAGGCGCAAACTCAACTTTGACCCGATTGGCTGTTTTAACAATATTTAAAACCTGAGCTAAATCAGTCTCAATCTTCAAGTTAGCCATTGCCAGCAGGTTCTCAACCGGCTGTGGATAATCACCAAACCGGTCAATCAATTCATCCTGAATTTGGTCAAGCTCATCAGCATCAGCCGTTTTAATTTTCTTGTAGAACTCAATTTTTTCTTCTTGATCGCCAATATACGTGTCAGGAATATAAGCTTCTAAGCCTAAATCAATTTCCGCATTAGTCTTGTTAACGCGCTTTTTGCCCTTACGTTCACGAACCGCATCAGCCAGCATTTGTGAGTACAGGTCATAGCCGACACTGTCAATAAAGCCGTGCTGCTGGGCACCAAGCATGTTGCCGGCACCTCTAATTGACAGATCACGCATTGCAATCTTAAAGCCGGAGCCTAATTCAGTAAAATCACGAATTGCATCCAGCCGCTTTTCACCAATTTCGGTTAAGACCTTATTAGGCTGATACAAAAAGTAGGCATACGCCAATCGCGCACTACGACCGATCCGGCCCCGCAACTGGTAAAGCTGACTTAGACCATAATGGTCCGCGTCTTCCACAATCATTGTGTTCACATTGGGCATATCAATCCCCGTTTCAATGATGGTTGTGGTCACCAAGATGTCAAACTCCCGATTTAAAAAGCGGTACAGAATGTCTTCCATCTGGTTCTGACTCATGCGCCCGTGCACACTGGCAATGCGCGCCTGCGGAATCAAATTTTGCAACTGGTTAACAACATCGTCGATATCACCAATCCGATTATGCAGGTAAAAGACCTGCCCTCCGCGCTGCATTTCCCGTAAGCACGCATCCTTAATCACGCTTGGAATCTGTTCCATGACATAGGTTTGAATAGGATACCGATTAGACGGCGGCGTTTCCATAACCGATAGGTCATGGACACCGACCATTGACATATGGAGCGTTCGCGGAATTGGCGTTGCCGTCAAGGTCAACACGTCAATATTGGCCTTGAGTTCCTTCAGCTTTTCCTTGTGCTTAACGCCAAAGCGCTGTTCTTCGTCGACAATTAAGAGTCCCAGATTTTTAAACTTAACATCCTTAGACAAGATCCGGTGTGTGCCGACTACTAAGTCAACCTTACCATCTTTCAATCCGGCAACGATTTCTTTAGCTTCTGCTGGAGTTTGAAAACGTGACAGCATCGCAAAATTAACCGGAAAATCTTTAAACCGATCCTGGATTGTCTCGTAATGCTGCTGCGCCAAAATCGTTGTCGGTACCAAAAAGGCGACTTGCTTATTGTCTTGAATGGCCTTAAAAGCTGCCCGCAAGGCTACTTCTGTCTTACCAAAGCCAACATCCCCCACAAGCAGACGGTCCATCGGCTTATCTTGCTCCATGTCATGCTTAATTTCCTTAATTGACCGCAACTGATCCGGTGTCTCCACATAAGGAAAAGAATCTTCAAATTGCCGCTGCAAGTCATCATCTGGTGAAAAGGCAAAGCCCTTTTCAGACTCACGCTTGGCATACAACTCAATGAGATCATCGGCAATATCCTCAACCTTTGACTGTACCTTGCGCTTCGTCTTCGCCCATTCACTGCCGCCTAACTTGTTAACGTGAGGAGATTTACCTTCCGAAGCAACATACTTTTGCACCAAGCTTAATTGATCGGCAGGCACAAACAATTGGTCGCCGTGCTGGTAGGTAATGGTAATGTAATCCCGTTTAACGCCCTGATTTTCTAGTGTTTTAATTCCTTCAAAACGGCCAATCCCGTGATTAACATGAACGACATAATCGCCTGGCTTCAGTTCAGTATAGTTACGCAAACGCTGAGCATTTTCCAGCGTTTTTATTCGCCGTTTATGGTGCGTTGTCTTATTAAACAATTCGTGCTCGGTCAGATAAACCAAACTAATTCCAGGCAGTGTAAAGCCATTGGTAAACCCGCCAACAATAATCTGCGTTTGGTGCTCGCTAATTGCACCAGCATCAACTACCGGCACATCAAGACCAAATTCCGCCATTGTTTGACTGATCTGGCGTGCCCTTTTATCGTTGTCCGCCTGCAAAATCACTGTTTGCCGCGTCTTCTGGTAAGATTCAATTTCGGTCTTAATCAGTGGCATCTGACTAAAGAATTGCTGCGGCTCACGTGTCTGCCAGTCAAACAATTGCCCCAAGCGAATGCGTCCCATACTCCGTTGAAAGAGTGAAAAATAAATGTGGGCGTGCTGATCCTTGGTCCAATTTTGATTAAAATTAGCACGCAACTCTTGTCCCGGCAGCATTGCTCCGGTCTTTAATTCATCATCAATAAAGCCGGCATTCTGCTGGTCCACGGTTTTAACTGCCTGATCGATTAACGGCCAATCATCTAGTAACACCACGCCACTTGGCGCAAGGTATGCTAATAAATTACTCGGCTCCTTAATTAAAAAATCAACCAAAAAGGCATAATTTTGCGGCAAGGTGCCATCTTTGAGCTCATCAAGCGTTTGCGTAAAGTGATCCTTAACTGCTTCTACTGGCGCCGGCGCATCAGCCATCGCTTTAGCAATCGCAGCCCGTGCCTGTGCAAAATCATCAGCCGTAAAAACCCGATCCTGTGCGGCGGCAACGGTGACTTGGTCTAAGGTCTTTTGACTGCGCTGACTAGCCAAGTCAAATTCTTTAATCGTATCAATTTCATCACCGAAAAATTCCATTCGCAGCGGATTTTCCCGGTCTAACGGATAAATATCTAAAATATCGCCGCGTAAAGCAAATTCACCCGGACGCGCGACCAAGTTTTCCCGGCGATAGCCTGTCTGCACCAGCCAACTGGTTAACGCAGCCAAATCAAATTCTTTGCCTGGGGCAAACTCACGCCGAGCCTGTTTAAATGCAGCTGGATCTGACAGCTGATACTGCAAGCCTTGCGGGGTTGTTACCACAATTCCCGGCTGCTCACTCAATAATAAGTTAAGTGCTTGAATCCGGCCACTCAATTCATCAGGCGAACTTACCGCAGTCTGCGTGGCAATTGTCGCGTCAACCGGAAAGCTTTGCACCATGCCGCTAGGCATAATAGCACTTAACTCACTGGTTAATTTTTGTGCCTTACTTTCACTTTCTTCAATTAACAGCAATGGCTGGTTTAATTCATGAACAATTTGTTTTAACAGCAGACTAAAAGCACCGGCAGTAGCGCCAGTGATCAAAGAATTATTAACTTGAGTAGTTTTTTTAATAAAATCTGATAAACCTTGATCTTGTTCAAGTAAATTTGTTAAACGCATTTTAGTTATATTTATTCATTAAATATTGGCTGCTTTGACCAGCAATAAAATCAGCGATAATCTGACTGCTCTTGGCAAAGGCAGCTGACATTAACTCCTGCTGCTCCTTATTAAATGGCGACAATACCCAAGAAATCACACTTGCTTCTGTGACTTCTGCAGGATGACGAATACCAATCTTCAAGCGGTTAAAGTCACTTGTTCCTAAGTCGCGAATAATGCTTCTAATGCCATTATGACCGCCCGACTTACCATTGGCCCGGACCCGGATTTTGCCTAAAGCCATGTCCATGTCATCTTGAATAATTAAGATATCTTGTGGTGCCACCTTAAAAAAGTGCGCTACTTGGGCAACGGAGCGACCTGAATCATTCATGTATGTCTGCGGTTCAAGTAAGATAACATCTGTGCCATTGATTTTTTGTTTTGTAAATTTGCCTTCAAACTTATCACGTTCAAGCGTGAGGCCATTTTCTGACAAATAATGATCTAGTGCCATAAAGCCTGTATTATGCTTAGTACCATCGTATTTTTTGCCTGGATTTCCCAGACCTGCAATAATTTTCATTAAAATTCCCCTTATATTTAATCGTATTAATGATAGCACATTCGCGCCATTTATTTAGCTTAACAGCTATAATCCAGCAACTAGTTTTCAATTGCATTTATCAGTTTGGCAATTTATTTTAATGTTTATTTAATCGTAAAACCATCTATGTTATAATTACTTGGATTATTATACAAATGGAGGCAATCTCATGCTTATTAAATCTTTAGTTATTAAAAAAGATTACCTAGTAACGGTTAACGAGCACGCCACACTCGAAGAAGCACTTAAAACTCTCGAAGATTCCGGGTTTCGGTGTGTGCCGATTCTTGATGACACTGGCACTATTTTCCGTGGTAATATTTACAAGATGCACATCTACCGGCACAAATCCCAAGGTAAGGATATGAGTCTGCCGGTCACTGAATTACTAAAAAATGCCACTAAAACAATTAAAGTAAACTCACCATTTTTTAAAGTTTTCTTCACGATTAAGGACTTACCTTATATTTCGGTTTTAGACGAAGGCGGCAAGTTTTACGGTATTCTGACCCACTCCCGCTTACTCGATATGTTGTCTAACGCTTGGAACATTAAGACTGGCTCTTATGTCTTTACGGTACTGACCGACAACGACCGCGGTAACTTGGCTAAGATGACCAAGGTCATTACTAAGTATTCAAATATTGCCGGTGTTATGAGCTTAGACGCAACCGCAGCTGAAAACGACGGAACTTTTGTCCGCCGAATTCTATTTACACTGCCAGCTGGCATCAGTGAAAGCACCTTGAAGACCATTGTCAGCAAGCTAGAACATAAAGGCTATGTTGTTTCTGAAATTGAAGACTTACAAGCCGGAATGACCATCATGAGCGATGAAAATCCCGGAGTTTACATTGACAATGCAGAAAGCAATAATTAAAATTCACTAATCTAATAAAACCGTTGCTAGGAATAATCTAGCAGCGGTTTTTAGTTTAATAAATTAATTATTCGTGATCGTAAATTCGTGGCAGGCGATCATCAAGTAAACAGGCCACCTCATAGTGAATTGAATCAACATAATCCGCAGCTGCCTTGATATTATTAGGTGCAGTGGGATCATTAGAAATTAATACCACTTTGGTGCCAGCAGGCATCTCATGCGGCAATAGCACCATCAATTGATCCATGCAGACGCGGCCAACAATGGGACAATATTCATCTCCCACTTTGACTTTAAAACCTTGGAACTTCCGAATGAAGCCATCAGCATAACCAACGGGAACCGTACCAATGATTTGGTCCCGATCAGCAATATAAGTTGAACCATAGCCCACACCTTGACCTTGGTGAATTGTATGGACCTGCACCAATTCACTTTCAAATGACAAAGCTGGCTGCAACTTAATCTTAGTAGATAAGTCCGCGCTATTTGGATTAGAGGACGGATTAAGCCCATAAAGACCAATCCCGAAGCGTACCAAATCGCTAGGGATTTTTTTATCAAAAACACTTGCGGCAGTATTATCAACATGAATCCATTTTGGCTTTACTTTAAGCAGGCTCTTCAGGTGGTTAAAGCGCACAACCTGCTGCTTGAAATAAGTATCATCACTGCTATCGGCAGATGCAAAGTGAGTGAACATTCCTTCAATGATAAAATGCTCATTAGCAAGCAAAAAGTCATTGGCAGCCACAAATTCATCGTCGCTGCTAAAACCGATGCGGCCCATACCCGAGTCAATTGCCAAGTGAATTTTTAACTGTAAATCGGTAGTCGCCAAGTTTTGTGCTGCTGCTTTTAGCCATGCCAAATCTGGCACAGTCAAAGAGACACCATTAGCTGCTGCCAGCGTTGCATATTCAACTGGCGTCACGCCCAAAACCAAAATGGGTTGGACAATCCCAGCCCGCCGTAATTCCAGTGCTTCATCCAAAATTGCCACACAAAAGCCCGCTGCACCGGCTTTTGCAGCAACCTGCGCGACCTTGACTGCTCCGTGACCATAGGCATTGGCCTTAACTACCGCGAACAACTTCTGTCCCGGTTCTAAATGATTTAATTCTTGCTTGATATTTTGTCTGATTGCATCTAAGTCAACACGGACTGCTGCCGGACGATGTATTCCTGGAACCATTTTATTTCTCCAACACAATTAATGTAATAATTTCGTGATTGTCATGGGTAATACTAGGGAAAATTTTGCCATCGAATTTGGTTGAAGTCGTTACCGGATGCCCCAGATCATCCCATAGGGTCTCTACATCCTGTAAGCCAAGTGACTTGCCAAGGCCAGTACCCATTGCTTTAGAAAAGGCTTCTTTAATCGAAAATCGACCGCCAAGATATTCCACCTTGCGTTTACCCTGCATTTCCTGATATTGGGCAAACTCCTTGGGGGTTAGTGCCCTTTTAGCAAAATTATCGCCCTTGGCAACAATCTTGGCAACCCGTTCGACTTCAACTGCATCAATTCCCACGCCAACAATCATTTTTTGTACCTCACATTTCAAAATTATAATACAAAAAGTGAGTTGTTCATTAGAACAGCTCACTTTTAAATAAATCATTAATCTTTTTTATTCTTAATCACAAAATTGTGATCGCCGCTGCTGCGACGTGAATGACCACCGCGGTAATTGCCATGACCATGATCGCGATCGCCGCCGCGATGATTACGGTCACCACCACGATAACCGCCGCGACCACCATGACCATTTCTTGAGCCGTGGCCATAATGACCACGTCCGCGGCCGCCGCCACGACGACCGCCACCCTTATATGGCAATGGCTTTTCAGAACTAATCTTAACTTCAACCTTTGAAGAATCCTTAGATAAATTCTTCAAGAAGGCAGAAACAAGGTCAACTGCTGAATAATTTTCCAAGAGCTCATCAGCATCTTGGGTATATTTAGTCAAGTCTTCCTTCATCAGGTCTTCAATCTTAGCCTTGGCAACCTTCAATTGGCCGCGCAAAGCTTGATCGTCTGATGGTGGACGAAGTGGTTCCATCTTCTTCTTGGTCAATTGTTCAATTGTCCGCATGTAGCCAATTTCGTTTGGTGTTACAAAGGTAACAGACATCCCATTTTGACCCGCACGACCAGTCCGTCCAATACGGTGAACGTATGAATCTGGATCTTGTGGAATATCATAGTTATAAACGTGAGTCACACCAGAAATGTCAAGTCCCCGGGCAGCAACATCAGTTGCAACCAAAATATCAAGCTTGCCGCTGCGGAAACGTTTCAAGACGCTCATTCTGCGTGCTTGTGACAAGTCACCATGAATACCTGCAGCATTGTAGCCGCGAGCTTGCAAACCGCGGTTAACTTCGTCAACTCGGCGCTTAGTCCGCACAAAGATAACTGCTAAGTCAGGACTTTCAACATCAATCAACCGACACATAATGTCGAATTTTTCTGAATCTTTTGAGCGAACGAAATATTGGTCAATTAAGTCAGCAGTTAATTCCTTAGCCTTAATGCGAACAATCTCTGGGTTGTTCATGAATTTTTCGCTGATACGTAAAATTGGCTTCGGCATGGTTGCACTGAACAGCAAAGTTTGCTTACGGTTTTTAACGTAGCTCAAGATACTTTCAATATCTTGAATAAAGCCCATGTCAAGCATTTCATCGGCTTCATCAAGCACAATCGTGTTGACATTTTCTAAGTCGATTGTCTTACGCTTTAAGTGGTCAAGAAGACGACCTGGGGTCCCAACTAAAATTGCTGGCACTTGCTTTTTAAGTGAGCGGATTTGCCGGCCAATGTCAGCTCCACCATAAACTACTTGTACACGTGCCTTTTCATCGCGGCCTAAGCGGAAAAGTTCTTCTTGTGTTTGAATAGCAAGTTCACGTGTTGGTTCAATAATTAAGGCTTGGATTGTCTTTTCGTGACGATCTAAGTTTTGTAAAATTGGCAAAGCAAAGGCAGCTGTCTTACCAGTACCGGTTTGTGCTTGACCAATTACATCTTTGCCTGCTAAGGCAAGTGGAATTGTTTGTTCCTGGATTGGAGTTGCTTCCTCGAAGCCTGAACGCTTAATCGCTTTTAGAAGCTCATCATTTAATCCTAATTCCGAAAATTTCACTAAATTCTCCTTATCTAAGCCGCTCTAATACTTTCTCAAGGTGCATCCCATGTGAACCTTTTAAGACTACAATGTCGTGCGGCTTAATATCATTCTTCAGTGCTGCAATCATTTGCGGCATCTGATCTTCTTTATAATAATGTAAATTCTCTGGCGCGTATTTGCTCTTTAAAGCAGCAGCTAAGTTATTCATCTCAGCGCCAAATAAATATACTTCGTTAATCACTTGGGGATCAAGGCTATCGGCTAAATCCGCATGTAAACTTGCAGAACGCTTGCCAAGTTCCAGCATATCACCCAAGACGGCAATGCGGCGGCTGCCTTCCGGAATCTGAATTTGACCAAAACTGGTTAAAACAGCCCGAACAGCGGTTGGGTTAGAGTTATAGATATCACTCATGATATCTTCACCAACGTCACCTTTTTCCCATTCCATTCTGTTGGCAGTCGGCGTAAAGTTAGCCAATGCCGCAGCAATTTCTTCATCGCTTTCGCCAAAATGCCGACCAACGCAAAGAGCTGACATGGCATTAGAAACATTGTGCTTACCAATCATTGGGATTGAAAACTGCTTTTGCGAACCGTTAATTGTAAAGGTAGCGTGGTGCTTATAACTTCTAAAGCCTGTCGCATAAACTGTATCATCTTTTGCAAAACCAAAGGTAACTTTTGCTTGGTTAATTTTGGCACTACGTTCACGTAAAAGCGGTTCATCCCCGTTATAGATGAGTTCCCCGTCCTCACGCAAAAAGTCAGTGATTTCCATTTTGGCATCAGCAATACCTTCACGGGAACCCAAAAATTCAATGTGAGCTTCACCAATCATGGTAATGACAGTTACGTCAGGATGCGTTAACTCACTTAAATGATGCAATTGACCAGCATGATCCATACCCATTTCCAAAACCAAAATTTCTGTATTTGGCTTCATTTCCAAAATGGTCATCGGCACACCGATTTCATTATTAAAGTTAGCATCGGTCTTGTGCACGTTGAAACGTTTAGCAAGTACCGCAGCCGTCATATCCTTGGTTGTTGTCTTACCGTTAGATCCGGTAATGCCAACAACAGTCGGGTTAACCTTGTTTAAGTAGTATTGCGCTAATTTTTGCATGCTTAACAGCGGATCATCGACTTCTAACACGGCAATAGCTGTCGGTTTATCAGCATGGCCCTTCTGCCATAAAGTTGCGCAAGCTCCGTTAGCAATTGCACTATCAATGAAGTCGTGACCATCGCGTTCGCCCATTAGTGGGACAAACAAGCCGCCAGCTGTAATTTTTCTTGAGTCAAAGGCAACCGAAGTAATAACTGTTTGTTCATCGCCTTCACAAGTTGAATTGATTGCTTTGGCAATCTCTGCCAGTTGCATTTTCATCTATATTCTGCTCCTAAAAAAGAAAGTCCGTACAGCAATTATTACACTTAATCTCGATTTGGTATAACAATTTAGCTTCACATAAAAAAACAGCCCCAATGGGACTGCTTCCACCAGATCAAAGGTATTACTTGTTGTTCATACCATACTTCTTGTTGAACTTTTCGATCCGACCATCTGCTTGAGCAAACTTTTGCTTGCCTGTGTAGAATGGGTGAGAATCTGAAGTGATTTCAACGCGAATTAATGGGTAAGTTTTACCTTCGTATTCTACTGTTTCCGTTGGCTTCAAAGTTGAACCTGCAACGAACTTAGCACCTGTAGCTGAGTCCATAAAGACAACTTCTTGGTAATCTGGATGAATGCCTTGTTTCATGTTTATTACTCCTTTTGCCATGACCTTATTTCAAGCCATAGATTAATCGATTAACGTTAACTACTCTAACATTTTTGTCAGTAAAATTCAAGCCTTAATCTTTTTTGCATTCAGGTTAATTTAAAACAATGTCACTTGGCTTAATTTCGCTGCCAAAGTACGGCTTTAATTCTTGATTATAATCATTAACAAAGAACTTTTGTCCATTCAACTTAGTGATTTCCTTGTTAGTCCAAGTTAATAAAGACTTGTTGCCCTTCTTGACGGCTGGAGAAATAAATTGGTTCGGGCCAATGTTCTTAATGCCAACAGTATAACTGGGGTTCTTCTTAACCCAAGCATAAAGGTAAGAATTATCATCAGCTAAGGCTGCTGCCCGCTTATTCTTAATTGCATTAAATTGCTGGGTCTTGGAGTCAAACTTCAATAAGTTAACGCCGCTCTTCTTAGCAAAATAGTTTTCTGCAGTAGTCCCCTTAGTAACAATTAAGCTCTTGCCATTCAACTCACTAGCCTTAGTGATTGGCGCATTCTTAGGTGAAATCACCCCAACAGAAACCTTCATGTAAGGTTTGGCATAATCAATAACCTGCTTACGTTCCGGTGTAACCGTGAAGTTAGCCAAAACTAAGTCGGCCTTATTGGAATTTAAGGTGTCGACACGGTTGTTGGCGTTGACTTGAATAAACTTAATCTTTACGCCCATGTCCTTAGCCATTTGCCGTGCCAGCCGCACATCGTAACCGACCCGCTTACCATTGGCATTAACCCAGCCATATGGCGGCAAATCGCCAAAGACAGCTACACGTAATACCCCGCGCTTTTTAATGGCAGTCACGCTGCTATCATTATTGCCTGCCGAATGATTACTTGATGCTTTAATTCCAAAGAAAGCTGCAATTGCAATAATTACAACAACTATCACACCAATAATTGTATTTCTTGTCTTATTCTTCTTCATTGTTTCTCCTTAAAAATCCATACTTGTTAAAAATTCTTGCGCCCGGTCAGTCTGCGGTTTAGCAAAGAACTGCTTTCCTGGCGTATTTTCAATAATTTTGCCGTCTTCTAAAAACAATACCTGATCCGCAATTTGCGCAGCAAAGTTCATTTCGTGCGTCACGATAATCATGGTCATGTGGTCTTTTTTCGCCAAAGTCGTCATGATTTGTAAAATACCACGCACCATTTCCGGATCAAGTGATGCCGTCACCTCATCAAAGAGCATCACTTCTGGATGCATTGCCAAGGCCCGGACAATCGCAATCCGCTGCTTTTGCCCACCGGACAATTCTCGCGGATAGGCATCAACGTACTTAACTAACCCAACACGATCGAGCAGCTTTAATGCTTCATCTTTAACTTCTTCTGCTGGGCGTTTTTGCACCTTAGTTGGTGCCAGCAAAATATTTTCCATTACTGTTAAATTGGGGAACAAGTCATAACTCTGAAAGACCATGCCGATTTTTTGACGTAACTCTTGCCAGTTCTGATCGGTCGGGGTGATTTTTTGTCCCTTAAAATAAAGCGCACCTTCATTAAATTGCTCAAGCCCATTAAGACACCTGAGCAAGGTACTTTTACCTGATCCTGATGGTCCAAGCAAAGTTAACACTTCGCCTTCTTCTAGCTTAAAGTTGATGTCATGCAATACCTGACGGTCGCCGTAAAACTTATTTAAATGTTCAACTCGTAAAATTTCTTTTGCCATTTATTTCACCTACTTTTTCGCAGCCAAGCGTTTGGCCCAAGCTGATAATGGATAATCAATTACAAAATATAAAATAAAGATCAAACCATAAATCCAAAAGACAGCATTTGGATACTGCTGGTTGTTAGCTTCAATAATCTGCTGACCAACGGCAATCACGTCAATGATACTAATTGTCATCAACAGCGAGGTCGTCTTAATGACCCGCGTTGCTAAATTAATCGTTGCTGGCAATTCTAGTTTGACTGCTTGTGGCAATAAGACATAGCGGAATAGCTGCAGGCGGCTTAACCCTAATGCTAGACCTGATTCTTTCTGCGATACTGGTACCGACTCAATTGCTCCACGCACGATATCGCTAAATTCTGCGGCAACCCACAAGGAAAATGCCAAAACAGCCATCCAACTCGCCGACCAATTGATGTGCAGCTGCCGCGGCAGGATGTAATAGACTAAATACAGCAAGACAATTGTTGGTACAATCCGGAAAAATTCAAGGTAGAGCCGTAAGATAAAGCGGACAAACTTATTAGGCAGTGTCCTTAGAACACCAAAAATAGTTCCTAAGATTAAACCCAAAATTAAGCTAACGGCCGCAATCCAGACAGAAGTCCACAGTCCCTGCATGATCCGGGCAAAATTGTCCCCAGCAAAGAAAACATTAATCGCCGAATGTGCCATAACGAACTCTCCTTTCCAAATAATTGAGGAGCAAGATAACCGGAATTAAGATAATTGCATAGGCGATAACCAGCACCAGCAAGTATTCGTTAGAACGGTAATACATCCCAATTAAATCTAGCGCCGTATTAGTTAATTCTGGAATTGCAATTACTGAGAAGATTGAAGTTTCCTTAATTAAAAAGATAATGTTCGCAGTCAAAGCCGGCATACTGAGTGCAAACCCTTGAGGGAAAACAACGTAGCGGGCTAACTGCAGCTTACTCATTCCCAGTGCCTTGCCGTTATCAATTTGATTAGCATTGACTCCCGTAAATCCGCCGGTAAAACCTTCTGCCATATAAGCGCCACCCAAGAAAATCAGTCCGATAATGCCACATGTTTCTGCCGACATTTTCAAACCAAAAACGGGAAACGCATAATATAAGAAAAATAATTGAATTAACAACGGCGTGTTCCGGGCCAATTCGACATAAGCTGTAAAAATTTGACACAGTATGGGTACCTTAAAATATTGCACTAAACTGCTAACTATACCGACAATAATCGAACCTACAATCCCGACTAGCGACAGCCAAAGAGTCAATTCAAAGGCTTTGCCGAAGACTGGTAAACTCTGAGAGATAATCTGCCAGCTCATCTTTTCCCCTCACTTCCTAGCAAAAAAGGACCTGTCAATTACGCAAATTAACAGGTCCTTATTAAAAAGCTGCGAATACATTTAAATTCGCAGCTTTCCAACTATTAACGATCATTAAAGCGAAATTAACTGCAAAAACAGACTGTGGCCATTGATTTTAGTTGAACATTCAGTGAGACAGTTTTGTAATTTTTGCATGATGTTAATCCCTTTCTTACTTATTATCTGTAAGTATCTTATATGCTAAACTTGTACTTACTTTTTGTCAATTGTTTAGTCTTACCTAATCGAATGTTTTTGCGTTAGAACGAAAAAACCACAGCTTCCTATGAGTTGTGGTTTTAGTTTCTACTATTATGAATTTATTCTTGTTTATTTAGTTAGATAAATTCTGTTACGGCAGCGGCAACCAAAATAATGATTAAGCCGACAACCGTCACAGCCATTTCCTTCTTCGTCTTTTTCTGACCTAAGAACCAGATACCGGTTAAGGTAGCCAAAATAACTGAAGTCTGTGATAAGACAAAGCCAGTTGCCAAGCCGTTCATGTTAGGCTGGGCTGAAATCAAATAGGTTAATGCCGCAAAGGCAAAGAAGAACCCCGCAAAAATCTGCTTGTAGGAAACAAGTTCCGTAAAAGGATTCTCACTTTTATCTTTAATAGCAACATAGATGCCATACACAATCCCTGTCAATAACATCCCAATCGCTTGCGGTAAAAAAGCATGTTGACCATTAACGTGGGCAGCTTGCGGTGCAGCAGAATATGCCCAGTAACCAATCTCACCAAATAACAACCAAAGCGTTGCCTTTTTAAGCAAACTTGATTTTTGCGCAGTCTTCTTTTCTGACCAAACTGTCATATAGGCGCCAAGAATGATTGCTACTAAGGCAATTGCTCCAACTATTTTAGCTGGGATTCCCGGCCAATCACCAAGGGCAATTACGCCCCATAATGAAGCACCTAGCAATTGGAAGGCTGTCGTAATTGGCATCGCCCGCGAAGAACCGACTAAACCAAAGGACATGAACGTCACAATCTGAGCACTTGCCCAGCCAATTCCAGAAACAATGGACAATAAGAGTGCCGTTCCAGCCGGTAATGTGTAGCCGCCTGCAATTGCATAGACCAAACCAAAGATAAAGGTCCCAAGCGTGGTACCTAAAATCTGGTTAGCAGGCTTGCCGCCGATTTTAGATGCGATTGTCGGGAACAGTCCCCAGCCAAGGAGCGGACCCAAACCAACTAATAATGCAGTAGTATTCAATTTTTTCTCCTAGCGTTAAAAGACAACGTTACTTTCAAGCAAAATATTCGCAAATGGCGTCATTTCACCGGTTCTGACAAAGGCCTTGCAATCCTTCAAGCTTTCTTTTAATTCCTCATGCGTAATAAATTCAATTGGCATCTCTGGCAGACGCTCCTTGATTTGCGCTAGCATTTCCGGATTTTCCGTTTTAATTTCACTAGCCAAAAAAATCCGCTGAATCCCCAATTCTTCAAGAACGTTGTTGAGCACGTCCATGAAGCTAGGAATCCCATTAGTGACAGCCAAGTCAATCTTTTCTGTACCCTTAGGAACCGGCGTGCCGGCATCACCAATTGCCAACTTGTCAAAATGCCCCATGGTGGCAATCACGCGCGATAAATCTGAATTAATCACTTTTGTCTTTTTCATTTCAATCCACTTTCTACTACAAAGTTACTTAACTTGATCGATTTCCTTCTTGTACGGAATTGACGGCTGGGCACCATAGCGCTGCACCGTTAACGACGACGCTTTGTTAGCAAACACAATTGCCTCACGCAAATTAGAAAAGTCTGGCTTTAACAAACTCGACATCGCACCAATAAAGGTATCGCCGGCAGCAGTTGTATCAACAGCCTTAACTTTAAAAGCAGGAACCAGTTCGCTCTGCCCATTAAAGTCATAAAAAGCACCCTTGGAACCAATCGTAATAATTACTGCAGCTATTCCAAGGTCATGTAACTTAGCAGCAGCCTGCTTGGCGCTAAGTTCATCCGTAACATGAACCCCAGTAATCGTTTCAGCTTCAGTTTCATTTGGTGCAATCATATCCGTCAATTGCAGCAATTCTCTTGGGATTTCAGTCATTGCTGGTGCCGGATTCAAAATTGTTTTAATTCCGTGAGCGCGAGCAATCTCAAAGCCCTTAATTGTTGCCGCAATTGGCGTTTCAAATTGAGCAATCACAAAATCACTGTCTGAAATCAATGCACTCTTTTGCGCAATGTCATCAGAACCAAAGGCATAATTGGCACCAGCATAAATCGTAATTGAGTTCTGACCTTCATCGTCAATCGAAATAAAGGCTTGACCCGTTGACTCATTCTCAATTGTCGCAATTCCAGAAACATCAATGCCTTCTTCTTTAAGCAAATTCAGCATTTCTGTTCCCGGTGCATCAGCGCCAACGGCACCAATAAAGCGGGTCGCACAACCAGACCGTGCTGCCGCAACCGCTTGGTTAGCACCCTTACCTCCAGCAGCAGAATAGTGTTCCTTTGCATGGATTGTTTCGCCCGGCTTAACCATTCGCTCAACCCGCAAGTTGGTATCAAGGTTAATACTGCCGATAACCGTAACCTTATTCATCTTTCTCTCCTCTATAAACTGCCAAAGCCTTTCGGCTAATTAGTCTTCATCCAAATAATAGCATACTTGTAATTGCTTTCAAACATGCTAAATATATTTATAAACATGTTTATGAACCGCAATCTTAGTCTTTTGCGTTAATTTAACCTATAATGTTGAAGTTATTTTAAATTATTAAGGACTTGATTATGAAAAGACAACTCACATTATTCGCCGCATTAGCTACGGTCATGGGAACCATGATTGGCGGCGGGGCTTTTTTCAAAATTGCTAGTGTTTCCGCATTGACCCATAATGCTTGGCTGAGCATCCTTGTTTGGCCGCTGGCTGGGTTCATCACCCTAATGGCTGGGTTAAGTGTTGCAGAACTTGCCGCCATTTTCCCCGAAGACGGCGGACCGGTCAAATACTTGCAAGAAATTTACGGACCCAAGATTGCCTTTCTCTTTGGTTGGTCACTAATCATCATTTACTATCCCGCTAATATTGCCGCCCTTTCAATTGTCTTTGCGACGCAATTAAAGCAAATTCCCAGCTTCAGCAATTTTTCTACTACTGGTGTGGCACTTGTTGTTATGGCGACTGTCCTGCTGGTTAATTGGTTCGGCTCTAAACTAAGCAGTGAGGTACAAAAGCTGGCGTTAATTATCAAGTTGTTGCCGATTGCCGCAATCATTATCTTTGCCGTGTTCAGCGGCAGTCCTAACCAATTAGCTAGTGCACCATTGCCTCACCTTAACTCTGCTAACGGCGCTGCCTTCGGCCAAGCTCTATTGGCGGTTCTTTTTGCTTATGACGGCTGGCTCAGTATTGGTAATTTAGCTGGCGAAATTAAAAATCCGGCCAAGACCTTATCGCGGGCCATTACTTGGGGCGTGTTCGGTGTTACCATCATTTATACTCTGCTCAATTGGGGTTATCTTAGAATTACTCCGTGGTCTAAAATTGTGGGTAATCAAGGAGCTGCACTGCTTACCGCTCAGCGATTATTTGGTAATTTTGGTGGACTAATTATCAGTATTGGTATCTTAGTATCCGTCTTTGGCGCTATTAACGGTCACCTCATGGTCGGCTCCAGAATGCCATATACCTTAGGTAAACAAAATAAATTACCGGCGGCGAATTTTTTTGCTAAATTAAATCGTAAAACCATCGTTCCAACTAACAGCATGCTTTTTGAATGTGCAATTGCAGCCATCATGATTTTTTCCGGTACCTTTGACAGCTTAACCGATATGCTAGTCTATGTTTCGTGGATTTTTTCAATTCTATTATTTGTTGGTGTCTTCATTCTACGCCAAAAGCAGCCCGAGTTAACGAGACCATACAAGGTACCCCTCTTCCCGTGGCCACCAATCCTTGCAATTATCGGCGCCTTGTTTATTGTAATTAACACCACCCTAACTCAGCCCGTTTTGGCAGTTATCGGTATCTTGCTAACATTAACTGGCTGGCCAGTGTATTTGTGGGTAGAGAAAAAATAAAATCAAATAAAAAGGCTAAAAACGTGAAGTTTTTAGTCTTTTTTGCTATTTAATAATTTGCTTGTATTTTTAATGTGTTAAATTAATAGAGCTTTCTTTTCAATAGAATTTTACTACTAACCTAATTGGCTATCTTAAAATTCCTAATTTTGATTATCATTACTACTTACTTGATGAGCCTCCTTATACGCCTCACGAGCAAGATAATTAACGTCATCAGCAAGACTATCGACGTCCTTAGCAGTATTACCAGTGTTTGTTGCAACTTGCTGAGATAAATCAATGTCTTGATCAAGTTTGTTAAGTGCTTGTTGTCCCAAATTATATAAATTGTTTTCCATATGTTTAACGTCATTAGACACAGAATTCATCATTTCTCTATTCTCATCTTGTATTTTTTCTTGTCTAACTTCACTTATAATTAAATTAATTGTACTTTCAAAATCATGAGAACGATGCTGTCTAAGAAGTTTAATCATTTTACTTATTAAATCAGTATTACAATAAGCCTGATCCACATCACTTAACGTGGAAAAGCAATCCAAATCTTCAGAAGGCAGTTGCTCAATTTCCTTATTCCAATCCTCCATATACTTTTTTGCTTCTTGCGTTCTATCAGCAAATTCAAAAAGTTCATCTTTAGCCAATTTATTGCGCTTGAGAAGTAACCGATCTTTTTCTTCATTCCGCTTATATTGAGTTTTTGAAATCTTTCTATTTTTAAAAAATATATAAATCAGATATCCTATTAGTCCGTAAAACATTACTGTAAATATTATTGTACAGAGTCCATTTATTAGATTACCTAATAAACTTAAAAAGATAATTTTTAATAATATACTTCCGAATGCATGAAGTATTATTAGAGCAATTACACCCAAAAGCAATAATTTCCATGTTGATTTTTCAATTCGAATTTTCTTTTTGTCTGGAATACTATTTATTTCATTTATTCGACTCTGAAGATCCTTTATCTTCTCGTTTTCATTTAATCTTTCAGCAAGTTTAGGATATGTATCAGAAAGTTCATCTTTGGTATATAAGTCATAAGCCTTATTCGCTATGTCACTAACTAATTTTCGATATTCATTGCTATGGCTTTCTTGAAAATCTACAACATTAAATGCATGACTTAAAAAATTAATTAGTTCATTTCTATTTAATTTGTCAATATCTATCATATTATCCTCTTAACTAACAAATATACTTTTACTACGCCGTTTGCAAAATCACATCAGCTAAAACTTTGCCATACAACCAACTATCTAATCGATAAATTATGACTAAACTTTTATACTTTTTAAAACACCAACAAATTTATGCTTACCATTAAAACTCTCCTGTACATAAATATCGTTAGCAATTTAATAATATTCTTTTTTGTTTTTAAATCAATAAGATTTGCTTTTTTCGTTAAAAATATAAAAGGAAGACAATTCAAATTGTCTTCCTTTTATAATTGCTAAACATGGTCAGTAATATTTAGTCGTAACGTTACATTTACACAATAAATATATTTATTTAATAATGATACTTTCATCGCTAGATTCAGCTTTAATTGTTCCTACTGGCTTAGCTACTTTCTTAGTAAAACTAGTATAGTTAGCGAAATTACGACGAATTCTCTTACCACGGAAAGTTATCCAACCTTCTCTTGGCGCAACTAAATCATAGTTAACATTTGTTGGACTGTGTTTTATCATTAATGAACTCTGTTTAAGATTATTTTTACCAATAAATTTGTCACGAGACATGTGCAGACCTCCATCTTTGACAGAGACTTTCGTTGTGTCAAGCTGACTGTTATTTATTGTGACATCACCTTCATTAGCATAAATTTTGCCATGGTGAAATTCTGATGAATAAGCTTCAAAGCCACCAATGGCATGAATTATTATTTGCTTTTTTGCGACTAACTTATTTATTTCTAGCATACCTGAACCTGAGCTAATATTACTCTTATCAAAAGTACAATTATCAATATCCATATCAGACATATCGGTACTAATCTGCGCTTGTTTTACTTGCAAATTATGCAGCTGTAAGTCATCTTGTTCATTATAGTCAGCAATACCAACTACTAATTTTTGCAAATTTAAATCCGCGACTTTTAAGCTCCCTTGCGTATTATTGTCCTCAATCTTAGTTAAGGCTGTCTTAGTTGGTACCGTAATTTCAACTTCTGGACGTTGCTTATAAAACTTCCAATCAATAGCAATTGGATAAGTTTGGTGCCGTTGACCTATTACTATTTTGTCTTTTACCTTGTTAACAACAAGTGAATGTTCTTTAGTATCAATCACCTTAATTTGATATTTATTGCCGCGATGAATCCGATAATCGACTTCACCAGTATTTAATTCAACCTGACTAAATTTCTTGTAAGGTAAAGTTCTTTCATGTGAAAAGGTTTTGGCATCAAGTACCTGAAAGTTAGTCAAATCCGTCCCAACGACTGGCTGCAAACCACCATTAATATAACCAGCAATTATTAAAATCAAACCAATTATTAAAGTTGCAGCTCCTATTTTATAAAATCGTTTCATCATTTGGCCTCCTTATCAGTTTTAGTTTGGTAGTAACGCTTCTTAAAGATTTTTTTACCCAAAAAGCGGGCAAATTGTGCACATTTAGCAGCTAAAAAACGAACAGTTTGGATAATCGCCGGGACGATAAACAGGCAAATACTGAGAATTATTAGGCCAGCACCCAAATAAAAGCAGCCTGCAGCCCAAGAACTCGCAAATAGCAAGTTCAAGCCGATAAAAATTCCGACCACACCACCGACCAAAAGACCTAGAGCCAAACCAATGAAGCCAAGCAGAATTCCAATGAAGGCACAGAATAAGCCAAGAAAAATTGCAGTTAATGTAATTCCGATGATTATTCCCGTAGGAATCGCGCAAATACCAACAAAAATCCGCCAAATTGTGTGTAGACTCTGTGAAGAAGATGCAGTATCTTCAGTCGCAGCAGTTGTCCCAGTTTCAGGCTGATCGTTAATTACGTAATCGGCCACAATTTTACGTGCTAATTGTTGCGGTGTGCCTAATTCTTTTTCAATTGCAGCCCGATTTTGAAAATCACCATCTAACAAGAACTCACGGTAAAATTCCAGCACATCATTGCGATCTCCAAGAGGCAAGGATGACAAATTTTCTTCTACTTCCAAAATGTAGTCATTAATTATTTGTTCCATTTTTCTCTCCCAATATTTGATTAACCTTCGTGCTAAAGTTTAGCCATTCTTCTTGCACAGCTGCTAATAAGGTCAGGCCAGTTTCCGTCAACTGATAGTAGCGGCGATTACGGCCCTGATATGGCTGATCGTAAGTTGTCAGATAGCCGTTCTTCTTTAGTCGTCTTAACACAGGATAGATTGTTGATTCAGAGATATCGAAAGTTCCTTGAACCTTCTGCGTCAACGCATAACCATACAGGTCTTCATCTTTTAAAAACGCAAGAACAGCACCATCAAGTAGTCGTGTTGGTATTTGAATTGCCATATTGTTTCTCCTCTCTATATTATATTTCATATAATATTATCGTAAATTAAAAAAGTCAACAGATATTTAAATAAGTTGGCTTTTTTATCAAAAAAATTATTCAGATTACAACAAATAAGCCACTAATGAACTAAATTTCATTAGTGGCTTTATCTATTTAAATATTATTCCCATTCAATCGTTGAAGGTGGCTTACTCGTGACATCATAGACCACGCGGTTAATATTCGGCACTTCATCAACAATTCGGGTGGAAATCTTCTGTAAGACATCCCATGGCAGATGGGCAAAATCCGCGGTCATGCCATCAATTGAAGTTACTGCCCGAATACCAATTGTATAGTCATAAGTTCGACCATCACCCATTACACCAACGGACTTAATACCCGGCAAAACAGTAAAGTATTGCCAGACCTTTTCTTGCAGTCCAGCTTTTTTGATTTCGTCCCGCAAAATAGCATCACTCTCGCGTACCAATGCCAGCTTATCTTCTGTTACTTCACCCAAAACACGAATCCCAAGTCCTGGACCAGGAAATGGCTGCCGCCAAACTAGATCATGCGGAATACCTAATTTTTCGCCTAATTCACGCACCTCGTCCTTAAATAACTTGCGCAAAGGCTCGATTAATTTAAAGTGCATATCTTCCGGCAAGCCGCCGACATTATGGTGTGACTTGATTGTTTGTGCAGTGTTAGTTCCACTCTCAATCACATCAGTATAGAGTGTGCCTTGAGCCAAAAAGTCAGCATCAGGGATTTTTTGTGCCTCTTCATTGAAGACTTCGATGAACTCCTTACCGATGATTTTGCGTTTTTGCTCAGGATCGGTAACACCCTGGAGCTTATTTAAGAAGCGGTCTTTAGCGTTAACGCGGACGATGTTCACACCTAAGTCGCGGCTAAGAGCTGCCATCACCTCGTCGCCCTCGTTTTTGCGCAACATACCATGATCCACAAAAATTGCGGTCATTTGGTCGCCGATTGCCTTATGGAGCAGCGTCGCGGTCACGCTAGAATCAACACCGCCAGACAATCCCAGAATTACTTTTTTATCGCCAACTTCGGCACGAATATCGGCAATTTTTAGTTCAATAAAGTCGGTCATTGACCAATCAGCCTTGGCTCCACAAACCTTGAAGGCAAAGTTTTTCAAAATATCAAGGCCATATTGCGTGTTGCGCACCTCGGCATGGAACTGAATACCGTAAAATTTAGCCAAATTGTTGGCAATTGCTGAAATTGGACAATTCTTACTTGAAGCAACCGTTGTAAAACCGTCCGGCGCTTGTGTAACCAAGTCACCGTGGCTCATCCAGACATACTCATCTTCTGGCAAATCACTAAACAAAACGGCACTCGGGTCCTCAACCTTGATGTCGGCACGACCATATTCAGAATTATTCGCTGGCTCAACCTTGCCACCCAAATAGTACGACATCAGCTGCATCCCGTAACAAATTCCCAAAATAGGAATCCCCAACTTAAAAATTTCAGGATCAACTTTTAGCGCGTCTTCAGCGTAAATACTGTTTGGCCCACCAGAAAAGATAATCCCCTTAGGATTAATCTTTTTAATCTCTGCCATACTAATATCGTGTGGCAATAATTCTGAATAAATACCAAAATCACGCAGCCGGCGCGTTATTAATTGATTATATTGACTGCCAAAATCTAAAACAATAATTTCATCAAAGTCACTGATTTTTTTCTTCACGGCCATCCCCAAATCCTTTGTAAAGCTATACTGTAAATTTAGTTAAACCATACTAGGAATTATGATTGCGGTCAACCATTTTCTTCCCAAAATATTTTTAAAAGCGAATTATATCCTATATATGCAAAAAATAATTCGTTTTTAAAATAAAGTTTATTCTTGCATGCCCTGCCTAACTCTGTTAGAATTCATTCAATACATAAATATTAATCTATATATTGTCGTAATCAGGTCGACAGTTTCTACTCAGAACCAAAATTCTGAACTATGGATTAAGCAGCAACTTTTAGCGGTCACACTGACCCCTTTTAGGGACCTCTTTTACCATAGTTTTGGTAGAAGCGGCCCCTATTTTTTCAAGGAGGAAAACGTGAAGTTACTAGAAGATCGCATTAGACGTGATGGTGAAGTTTTACCCGGAAATGTCCTGAAAATTAACTCGTTCTTGAATCATCAAGTTGATCCAGAATTGATGATTGCCTGCGGGCAGGAATTTGCCCGCCGCTTTCAAGATAGTGGCATCACCAAGGTCTTAACTTGTGAGGCTTCCGGCATTGCACCCGGCATTATGGCGGCGTTCGAATTACGCGTGCCCATGATTTTTGCCCGCAAGAAGAAGCCGTCAACACTTAACGATGCGGTCTACTGGGCCGACGTTTTTTCTTATACCAAAAAGGTCACCAACAAAATCTGTGTTGAACAAAAATTCCTGCATGAAGATGACACGCTACTAATTATCGACGACTTTTTAGCTCATGGCGAGGCTGTTAAGGGCATGATTAATATTGCCGAGCAGGCTCACGCCAAAATTGCCGGCGTTGGTGTTGTCGTTGCCAAAACTTTCCAAGGCGGCAATGATTGGATTAATGACCACAATTATCGCTTAGAAACTCTGGCAAATATCACTAGCCTAGCTGATGGCGAAGTTCACTTTGCAGGTGAAGAATAATGCCCAAACAAGAAGTTAGTCACCAAAAAGCTGCAGTACTTGGTCTCCAGCATCTCTTAGCCATGTATTCCGGCGCCGTAGCTGTGCCACTACTAATCGGCAGTGCATTAAAATTCAATGTCGGACAGATGACTTATCTTGTTTCTATCGACATTTTTATGTGTGGCCTTGCCACACTCTTGCAATTGATAAGCAACAAGTTTTTTGGTATTGGCTTTCCCGTTATTTTGGGGTGTGCCGTTCAAGCCGTTGCTCCTTTACAAATGATTGGCAAGAAATTCTCAATCAATGATGTGTATGGCGCAATTATTGCCGCTGGGATTTTTGTTATTCTAATTGCTGGTATCTTTGCCAAAATCAAGAAATTTTTCCCGCCAGTCGTCACGGGCACGTTAATTACAACAATTGGTCTAACCCTAATCCCTGTTGCTATTCAAAACATGGGCGGGGGCAATAGCACTGCCAAAGATTTCGGCAGTGGTCAGAATTTACTTTTAGCATTTGTAACCTTGGTGGTTATTTTAGCCTTAGAAATTTGGGCAAAAGGATTTTTACATTCAATTTCCGTATTAGTCGGGTTAATTGTCGGTACGATACTTGCGGCCTGCATGGGACTAGTTTCCTTTGAACCCGTTTTGCAAGCTTCATGGTTCCACTTGCCGCAATTATTTTACTTCGGTGTACCGCACTTTGAATGGTCATCAAGCCTGACGATGATTATCATCGCACTGGTTTCCATGGTCGAATCTACTGGCGTCTTCTTTGCGACCGGCGATTTAATCCACCATAACGTCAGCGAAGAAGACCTCAAAAAAGGTTATCGTGCTGAAGGATTAGCGCAAATCTTTGGCGGCTTATTTAATGCCTTTCCATACACTACATTTTCTCAAAATGTTGGTCTGTTGCAACTATCGGGAATTAAGACTAAACGGCCAATTTATTGGGCTGCAGGATTATTAATGGCAATGGGTCTGCTGCCCAAGATTGGCGCGCTTGTTACTATTATCCCCACTCCCGTTTTAGGTGGCGCAATGCTTGTGATGTTCAGTATGATTGCCGTTCAGGGCATGAAAACTTTAACTAAGGTTGATTTGAACAACAATAACAACATTTTAATTATTGCCATCTCAATCGGCTTAGGTCTCGGGGTTACCATTTACCCGCAAATATTCCAAAATTTGCCGGCAACAATCCAGTTGTTCCTATCCAACGGAATTGTGATTACCAGCCTATCAGCAACTATTCTCAACTTGCTGCTTAAGGGGAAAACTACTAAACAATAATCTTCTATTATGTAAGTATGTTTTCTTTTCTTAGAAAATACTTACCTGCACCTAAAAAGGAGCTGCTTCAATTTAAAGTGGCTCCTTTTATTTACTATACACTATTTATTTCCTGTTACAGTATTTGCTATAATTAATTGTCACTGCCAGCCCTCCTGTATTACCAGAAGGGAGGTGAGAAAATGAATTCATTTTTCATGGCTTTTGTGGTTGCTTTTATTCAAAAATTGGCCGCATGGTCCTTTGAAGAAATAATAAAGTTAATATCACACTTTATTCGCAACCATGGTGGTGACAAGAAGTGATATATCTGCTCTTAAGTAGCAAAAAAAAGCATTACTAAGTTCCATTTAGTAATGCTTTTTATTTTGCTTTGAGAAAACAAATTCATTTTTCTGGTATGCTTATATTTTAGCACAGATTACTTAAGTTGTTAACTTTATCGTTGTTTGCAAGATTTCCCAGATTTTAACTACCTGCAGCTTTTATTTACTATACACTATTTATTTTATATTACAGTATTTGTTATAATTAATTATCACTGCCAACTCTCCTGTCTCACCAGGAAGGGAGGTGAGAAAATGAACTGGCTTATTAAAGCGTTTGTGATTGCACTTATTCAAAAATTAGCCGTATGGTCTTTTGAAGAGATAATAAAGTTAATATCACGCTTTATTCGCAATCATGGCAGTGGTCAAAAGT
The DNA here is from genome assembly GCF_029392855.1 of Lactobacillus sp. ESL0680. NCBI lineage: Bacteria > Bacillati > Bacillota > Bacilli > Lactobacillales > Lactobacillaceae > Lactobacillus > Lactobacillus sp. ESL0680. Next base: position 1,374,292 of record NZ_CP113945.1, read on the forward strand.
GATAGTGTTATTCTTTCTGAATAACAAAAAAGCATTACTAACTTCTACTTAGTAATGCTTTTATTTTTGAGAAAATGTACTGGTTTATTCTCGCGTATCTATATTCTAGCACAGATTTGCTTAAGTTGTTAACATTATCTTTATTTACAAAATTTCCCAGGCTTTAGCTTACTTGCACCTTTTATTTACTATACGCTATTTATTTTCTATTACATTATTTGTTATAATTAATTGTCACTGCCAACCCTCCTGTTTCACCAGGAAGGGAGGTGAGAAGATGGTTTGGCTTATTAAGGTTTTCGTGATTGCTCTTGTTCAAAAATTGGCCGTGTGGTCTTTTGAACAAATACTAAAGTTAATATCACACTTTATTCGCAATCATGGCAGTGACCATAAGTGATAGTGCTATTCTTTCTGAATAACAAAAAAGCATTACTAAGTACAAGTTAGTAATGCTTTTATTTTTGAGAAAATGATCTGGATCTCTCTAGGTTTTCCTTATTTTAACACAAATTTGCTTAAGATGTTAATAGACACATCAAAATTTCATTAGCATCTGTTGTCTAATTAATACCTTCTTTGCTTACAAAATAACACTAATTATTAATTTGAACTTATTTAGATTGCCAGATAGCCCTTACTTTTAATACAATAGTAGGTAAAGCAAACAGAAAGGATTTATTTATGAAACAAACAGAATGTACCACAATTTTAGTTGGTAAAGATGCTTCACTCGATGGCTCAACCATGATCGCACGTAGCGAAGATGGTGGCAGAACCATTATCCCTGAAGGATTTGAAGTTATTACACCAAACAAACAACCTAAGCACTACGAAAGTGTCATCAGCCACCAAAAGATTGACGATGACGACCTATTGGCTAACCCGTTACGTTACACCAGTGCTCCTGACGTCTCTGGCGAAAGCGGTATTTGGGCAGCTGCCGGAATTAATTCCGATAACGTTGCCATGACTGCTACCGAGACCATTACCACCAATTCCCGAATTCAAGGAATTGATCCATTGACTGCAGAAGGCGGCCTTGGCGAAGAAGACTTTGTCACTTTAACATTACCATATTTGCATTCAGCACTTGACGGTGTTAAGCGTGTCAGCTACTTACTTGAAAAATACGGCACTTACGAAATGAACGGTATGGCTTTTGCCGACAAGGATGAGATCTGGTACCTAGAAACTATCGGCGGCCACCACTGGATCGCACGGCGGATTCCAGACGATGCTTACGTAATTGCACCTAACCGCTTAAATATTGACGAATTTCACTTTGGTCAAGAAGGCTTCATGGCCTCAAACGATTTAGAAGATTTAATCGCTGAATACCACTTGAACCCTGACCGTGAAGGCTACAACATGCGTCACATCTTTGGCAGCTCAACTATTAAGGATGCCCATTATAACAACCCACGCGCATGGTTTGTTCACAACTACTTTGATCCTGAATTTGGCGGCAAGCCAAGCGACCAAGACCAACCATTCATCTGTCATGCTAACCGCAAGATTAGTATCGAAGATATTGAATGGGTTGAAAGTTCTCACTACCAAGATACACCTTACGACCCTTATGGTACTGGAACAGATGCCGAAAAGAAAACTTTCCGGTCAATCGCACTTAACCGTAACTTTGAAACCCATATTTTGCAAGTAAGAAATGATGTTCCTGCAGAAATTGCCGGCGTCCAATGGCTTGCCTTTGGACCAAACAGCTTCAACTGCATGGTGCCATTCTACACTAACATTTCAACCACTCCTGCTAGCTACCAAACTGGTGCTAAGTTCGACTTAAACAAGATCTTCTGGTTGAATAAGTTAACGGCACAACTCGGCGATACTAACTTTAAAGTTTACGGCGAATTGGAAACTGACTTTGAACAAAAATCACAGTCTGAATGTCACATGATCCAACATGAAACTGACAAGAAGGCCAAAGATTTATCCGGTCAAGAATTAACTGATTTATTAGATCAAGCTAACCAAAAGATGGCTGACCAAGTGTACAACAACACGATTGAACTCCTTGGCAACATGGTTGACGAGGGTCACAGTCTAATGACTTTGAAGTATGACTTACTTGACTAATTATTTAACAATTTAACAGGCAGCAGAGTAATTACTCTGCTGTTTTTTTGAACAAAAAAGCTTGAAGCAAATTGCTTCAAGCTCTTTTGATTAACTTATTTTTCTGGTACATCTTGAATGGTGACATCAGCACCAAGCAAGCGAAGTTTTTCCTGAACACGGTCATAACCACGTAAGATATTGCCCGCATTATTAATAACGGTCGTTCCGTCAGCCATCAAGCCAGCAATCATCAGGCAAGCGCCGGCGCGAATTTCGCCAGCGGCTACTGTTGCCCCATGCAGCTGCTTAGTTGGATAAACTAAAATAATATCATCCTCGGCTTTAATATCTGCACCCATCTTGCGCAATTGCTCGATGTGACCAATCCGTTTAGGATAAATGCGGTCGATAATGACACCCTCACCATTTTTAGCTGTTAATAAGAGCGGCGTTACCGGCTGCTGCAAATCTGTTGCAAATCCCGGATAAGCTGCCGTCTTAATCTGCGTCATTCTGAGTTCGCCAGCTGGATAAACAAACAGTGAATCTTCATCTGCATCGATGACTACGCCCATTTCTTCAACCTTAGCCAGGTATGAATCAAGGTGTTCTTCAATAATATTATGAATACGAATACCATTACCCATACAACCGGCTAATGATATATAAGTACCAGCCTCAATTCGATCGGGAATAATTGTGTGCGGCGTTTGCGCACGCAATTGCTCTACTCCTTCAATCCGAATTGTATCAGTCCCAGCACCGCGAATAATGGCCCCCATATTATTGAGAAAAGTTGCTAAATCAATAATTTCTGGTTCTTTAGCAGCATTATCAATTACTGTTTGACCATGCGCAGTTACGCTAGCCATAATAATATTCATCGTTGCCCCTACTGAAGGCATCTTCAGGTGAATTGTCGCACCATGAAGTCCATCTTCGGGAGATTTAATTGTTATTTGATCGTTTTCATTTTTTACACATGCGCCTAAGGCTTCAAAGCCCTTAATATGCTGGTCGATGGGACGCGGCCCAATATCATCCCCACCGGGAAAGCCCACAACAGCCTTACCAAAACGGCCAAGCAACGCGCCCATAAAATAATATGAGGCGCGCAAGCTTTTGATTTTACCGCTTGGTAATGGGCTCATCTTAATGTTTACTGGGTTAATGTGCAATGTTGTTTCGTTAAAATCACTCTCAACATCCATTTCACTCAATAAATCCATTAAGTTGTCAACGTCAGCAATCCTTGGAACACCTTCCAAAGTTACTGGAGTACGCGACAAAATCGATGCTGGAATCAGTGCGACAGTTGAGTTTTTAGCGCCACCAATCCAGACATCACCCTGCAGGGGCTTTCCACCATGAATTATCATTTGCTTCATTGGCGAAAAAATCCTTTTCTATTTTCGATTAATCATAATAATGTTAAAGGAATTTTACAGAAAAAACAAGAGAAGACCTCTGTCTTCTCTGTTCAAAAATCAGATTTTTGTATTATTCAAACCGATTAAAATTTTTCTGCTGGCAAACCACTGGCAGCACCAATGAATGCTTGGTAAAGTCCTTCTGGTCTTTGTGGTCTACTCAAAAATTCTGGGTGGTATTGAGCAGCAACAAAGAACTTGTTCTTAGTAATTTCAACAACTTCAACCAAATGATTATCAGGTGAAACACCAGCAATCGTCATACCGGCCTTTTCAAAGGCATCACGATATTCGTTGTTAAATTCGTAACGATGCCGGTGACGTTCTTGGATGACATCTTGATTGTCGTAAGCAGCAGCGGTCTTAGTACCCTTCTTCAAGGCAGCTGGATACAGACCTAAACGCAATGTTCCACCAATGTTTTCTTCATCGCGCTTGTCAGCCATAATGTCAATCACGTTATGCTTGCCGTCAGGAGTTACTTCACCAGTATTAGCGTCCTTAATTCCTAAAACATTGCGGGCAAACTCAATTGTGGTTAATTGCATTCCTAGACAAACACCAAGGAATGGGATGTCATTTTCACGAGCATACTTAATTGCCGTAATCATTCCTTCATAACCACGGCTGCCGAAGCCACCAGGAACAATTAAACCATCTGAATCTTTCATGAAGTCAGCAATGTTATCTTCAGTTACATCTTCAGCTTGAACCTTGTCAACTTCAATCTTAGTGTTGTACAGGTAACCAGCATGTTGCAAAGCATCAGTAACTGAAATATAAGCATCTTCAAGTTCAACGTACTTACCAACCAATGTAATCTTAGTTGTGTACTTCAAATTCTTAGCACGTTCGTCGAGCTTCTTCCATTCTTCCATATCAGCTTCTTGCTTTGGGCTGTCTAAATGTAAGAAGTCACAAACCTTTTGGTCCATGCCTTGCTTTTGGAAATCAAGCGGCAAATCAAATAATGAAGGTGCATTAATTGATTCGATAATCCGGTCAACTGGAACATCAGTAAAGTTGGAAATTTTGTCCTTGTGTTCTTGGTCAATTGGCATTTCAGCACGTAAAACCAACATGTTAGGTTGAATCCCAATACTGCGCAATTCAGCTACTGAATGTTGAGTTGGCTTAGTCTTCATTTCCTTAGCAGCATGTAAGTATGGTACTAATGTACAGTGAATGTACATGACATTGTCTTCGCCAACCTCACGACGCATTTGACGAATTGCTTCCATGAATGGTGTTGACTCAATATCGCCAACTGTACCACCGATTTCGGAAATAACAACGTCAGAATCAGTTGTAATTCCGGCACGCATAATCTTTTCCTTAATCATGTCAGTAATATGTGGAATTACTTGAACTGTTGCACCATGGTAGTCACCACGACGTTCTTTCTCCAAAACTTCCTTGTAGATCTTACCAGTTGTAACGTTGGAATACTTGCTAGTGCGCACATCTACAATTCGTTCGTAGTGGCCTAAGTCAAGGTCGGCTTCTGTACCATCATCGGTAACAAAAACCTCACCGTGTTGATATGGGTTCATTGTTCCCGGGTCAATATTGATGTAGGGATCGAATTTTTGCATGGTTACTTTCAAACCACGGTTCTTAAGCAGACGTCCGAGACTTGAAGCGGTTATTCCTTTACCAAGGGATGAAACAACGCCACCAGTAACGAAGATATATTTTGTCATTAGCCAAACTCCTTCTTAAATAATATCCAGAAAAATAATTAATAAATAAAAAAGCTCCCAACAAAGGGAGCATAAACGCACATAAGGTGCCCAAATAAAATACTATCTATTTTGACCAGAGAAGTCAAGAAAATTATTCTTCTTCCTCGTCTTCATCTTCATCATCGTCAAGTTCTGACAATTGACCTTCAATGCCATCTGGCAATTCTTCTTCCTCGTCATCAGTTGTGGTGCCGAAGTCTTCGTCGTCATCACCAAAGTCGTCAGTATCATCAGCGGCAGTGGCATCTAAGTCTTCGTCTTCTGGATCATCGTTATCGTAGTCAATAATATCATCGCTACCAGTTGCGCTAGCCAGGAAGGCGTTAACCTTTTTATGGTGTGAACGAGTATCTTCCTCGTCCTCATCTTCTGGGTGGTTAACCTCTTCATCAACAGATTCGTATGGGAACCATGATCTTAATGCCCAAACATTCTCACCCATTGAGATGAATTCACCATTAGTGTTCATATCCGTATAAAATTGCGGCAGGCGTTCGCGAATTTCTTCGTCACTTTCACCTAAGAATTTTTGTACGGCATTTACTATATCGGCAAAAGCCATTCTCTTATTATTATCTTCTAAAATTGCGCGAGCAACTTCAATCATTGATAGTTCGTTACGATTTTTGTCTTTAAAGTCGTTTAATCCCACAATTGCATTCCTCTCTTTTACCAATCTTTATTATTTTACTAGGCGTTTAAGTAAAAATCAACGTGACAGTATAATTACCTACTAAGTATAGACCACTAAAGAGGTCATATTCAATTCGAAGTTCTTGGGAACCATCATTTTTAGAGAAAAATTTAATTTGGTTGGTGGTACTGGTTAAGTCCATCTGGTAACCCGCGGCAACATACCGACAGGCTTGCTGCTCGCCCAAGCGAAAATGCAGCTGCGAATAATTCTGCTCGTCAGGTTGCCGGCGGATAATTACGTCCCCAGTCTTAATCAAGATTTTAACCGGAATCTTGTCATCTTCAAGATAAGAGACTCGGGTAATTGCACCATCTTGCCTCAGTTCACCCACTGCTTTTTTAGTAAATGATTCTGTCTCCTGCTCCTGCCTAATTGTACTTGTAAATGTCACCGCTACTTTAGCCATCCTGCTAAAACCCCATCTATTCTTAAAACATCGCCTAATTTTTGCTATAATTTAGTCAGTTAAAACTATTCTAAACGATATTTACCCAAAAATTAATAGTCAAGCTTGAGGAATTTTGTGATGGCAGAATTTAGTAGTAAAAAATTAGCCAAAGAAGTGGTACTGCGTGACCCCGTCCACGGTTATATCCACATTGAAGACCAGGTTATTCTTGACCTGTTAAAAACCAAAGAATTTCAGCGCATGCGGCGAATTAAGCAGCTGGGACCAATAGCCTTTGTCTTCCCGGGAGCAACTCATACTCGTTTTGAACACAATTTAGGCGTTTATGAATTAACCAGACGAATTTGTGACATTTTCGCTAAAAAGTACCCTACTCAGCGCCCAGGAGATGGGCTCTGGGACGATAATAATCGCCTGTTGGTAGAGTGTGCCGGCATGCTGCACGACATCGGTCACGGACCTTATTCGCATACTTTTGAGCACTTATTTGGCACTAACCACGAAAAGATCGGCCAAAAGATTATTACCGATCCTAATACCGAAATTAACCACGCCCTAAAGCAGGTTGCACCTAACTTTCCCGAACTAGTTGCTAGTGTCATTGCCAAGACTTACCCAAACCCACAAGTGGTTAAAATGATCTCCAGCCAAGCAGATGCCGACCGCATGGATTACCTTGAGCGTGATGCCTACTTTACTGGTGTAACATACGGTGAATTTGACTTATCGCGGATTTTGCAAGAAATCAGACCTTACCAAGACGGAATTTGCTTTACCGCGGGTGGGATGCATGCCGTTGAAGATTATATCGCCTCGCGTTATCAGATGTACCAGCAGGTTTACTTCCACCGGGTCGGTCGCTCAATGGAAGTCTTACTGCAACATCTGCTTGAGCGTGCTAAGACAATTTATCAACAGGGTCATTTGCAAGTAACGCCTAGCTTAGCCCACTTTTTGGCTGGCAGTTGGACGCTTGACGATTATTTAAAATTAGATGACGGCGTAATGGAAACCAACTTCTCCATGTGGACTAAGTCTGGCGACCCCATCCTAGCTGATCTTGCTAACCGCTACCTTTACCGCAAGCCGCTGGCAAGTGTCCGCATTAACCACGAAACCAAAAACCTGCTGCCAAAATTAAAGGACTTAATCAAGCAGGCAGGATTTGACCCCACTTATTACACAGCAACCAATTCCGCATTTGACGAACCCTATGATGCTTATAAGCCATCTGGTAAAAATGCCAACAGCCAAATTGAAATTATGCAGGATGACGGGCAACTTATTGAATTATCGCAATTAAGTCCGCTGGTTCGGGCATTAAATGGCACTATCCAAGGTGATGAAAGGTTCTTCTTCCCGAAAACAATGCTGTCAGTCAGTAATGAACCCCAAATCTTTGATCCCTTATACGAACAATTTCAACGTTATATTAAGAACGGTGAATTGCGCTATTTAAGACGACCAAAAAGAACTACTGAATAAAAAACTGAGCTTTAATAGCTCAGTTTTTTATTTGGTCACATCCACCCATTCACATGGCTGCGTGTATTCTTCTAATTCCGTTAACGTCAACTTAATTGCCGAATTGGGTAATCCAGCTGCCGGATATATCACGTCATGCTTTTTCAAACTTTCATCAAGGTAAACTTTAACTCCTGGCTTAAGTGCAAACGGGCAAACACCACCAACTGGGTGGGCGATTGCCTCTTCTAATTCATCAAATTTAATCATCTTCGCCTTTTGGCCAAAGGTAGCCTTATATTTAGCATTAGCAATTCTGGCACCACCCTCAGTTACGACCACAATTGGTCCCGTTTTAAGCGTAAAGGCCATCGTCTTAGCAATCTGGTTAGGGTCGACATTTAAGACCGCCGCCGCTTCAGCAACAGTTGCCGTCGACTCTTCAAAAACATGGATGCGGTTCTCTAAATGGTACTTTTTAAAATAATTTACAACATTCTCATAGGACATTAATAATTGCCTCCTTGAATTATCTTAAATTATTATGAATTATTATTTAAAATAAGTAAAATAACTTTTTGAGGCAGCTAAGATAAATTTTAGATAAACAAAAACAGCCTGACGCTAACTGTAAACAGGCTGTTTTAATTTTATTTATTTTCTTGATATCTTGTATTAAACAAGGGACTGAGTGGTTCATGACGTTGAATGCACTTAATAGCATCTCCCATCAATGGTCCAACTGAAACTAATAATGTCTTATCCAGTTTCTTTTCAACTGGTTGATTAATTGAATCAGTCAAAACCAAGTTCTTAATTGGTGAGTCATTCAACCGCTTGATAGCTGGTCCTGACAAAACAGCGTGAGTAGCACTAGCGTAAACTTCTGTTGCACCAGCATCAATCAATGCTTGCGCTGCTAAGGTAATAGTTCCCGCAGTATCAATCATATCGTCAATTATAATCGCACGCTTGCCCTTAACGTCGCCGATAATGTTCATTACTTCAGCAACATTGGCACGTGGACGCCGCTTATCCACAATCGCAATCGGTGTACCCAAAAATTCAGCTAACTTCCGTGCTCGTGTAACACCACCGTGGTCAGGAGAAACAACAACTGCATCCTTCTCCAAGTGATTGCTTAAGAAGTAATCAGCTAAAAGTGGCGCACCCATCAAATTATCAACCGGAATATCAAAGAACCCTTGAATTTGTGGTGCGTGCAGGTCAAGCGACAATACTCTTGTTGCCCCTGCTACTTGCAGCATATCAGCAACTAACTTGGCTGTAATTGGCTCCCGCGGCCGAGTTTTACGGTCTTGACGCGCATAACCATAGTAAGGCATAACGATATTGATCGTCTGTGCACTAGCCCGGCGAACGGCATCAATCATAATCAACAGTTCCATCAAGTTATTATTGACTGGCGCACTCGTTGATTGAATCAAATAAACATCTTTGCCACGAACAGATTCATCAATATTAATTTGAATTTCACCATCGCTAAAACGTTGAACACTTGACTTGCTGAGTGGTACACCAACACGCTCAGCAATTTTTTCAGCAAGTGGAACATTCGAATTAAGGGCAAACAACATCATATTGTCTTTATAAGACATAATTTCCTCCGTAAAAACATGCTAACAACTTATTATTTTACCAAAAGTTGCCTGAAAAAGTGACTATCCATACTTTATTATTCAACTTTAATCCACAACATTCAAGTCTCTAAAATTAGAATAGCGCTTAATTGGGCAATTCTTATTATTTTTGCAGATATTAATTAAGCACAATTTTCGCTAAAAAAAGCTTTATCCCTCCAGCTGAAAGATAAAACTTTTTTACTATTTATTTTGCAAAACTTGCCCAACATTACCATGATGCGCAGCTAATAATTTGGCTGCCCCAGCCTTATCAGTTCCTGTCTTAATCATGACAATTGCCAGAGCGACATTATTGTCTGTCTTCTTTAAAGCTGCCAAAGCTTCGTTAATTGAAGCACCAGTAGTAATGTTAATAATCCGGCACGCACGATCAACCAGCTTAGAATTAGTCGGCTGCACGTCAATCATGACATTTTGGTAGACTTTGCCCTGCCGAATCATTACACCAGTTGACAGCATATTCAAAATCATCTTTTGTGCTGTCCCAGACTTCATCCGCGTTGACCCGGTAATAACCTCAGGACCAACAACTGCCTCAATGGTAATGTCAGCATGACAACCAATCACGGAATCAGGAACACAAGCAATCGCAACTCCAAGAGCTCCAACTTGCTTGGCATAATCTAGGCACCCAACCACATACGGCGTTCTGCCGCTGGCAGCTAACCCGATAACCGTGTCAGCTGCCGTCAAATTTAGCTTGCGCAAATCCTGCTCACCAAGTTCAGATGAATCTTCAGCTCCCTCGACAGCATGATACATTGCTTCTTGACCGCCAGCAATTAAGCCAACAGCTCTTTCGGGCTTAATACCATAAGTTGGCACCAATTCAGCAGCATCTAAAACGCCAAGCCGGCCGCTAGTCCCCGCACCAACGTATACCAAGCGGCCACCACGCCCATAACGTTTAGCAGCCTCATCAATTGCCTTAGCAATTGGTTCAACTTGAGTACCAACTGCTTCAGCAACCTTTTGGTCCTCACTATTGATTGTCTTCACCATCTCAATAGTTGACATTGTATCAATATGCGTAGTTGCAGGATTACGTGTTTCGGTTACCAGATTCTTGATTTCCATAATTACCTACTTAGTTTTTACCGTAATAACATTTTGATCTGCACTAACCTTGCCAGGTGTAATGGCAGATATTTGTTCAACGTGATCCATATTAGTCACAATCGTCATCACAACGGGATCTTTACCAGCTGCCTTGACGGCTGCAATATCCATTTGTGCTAAAACAGTCCCGCGTTTAACAGTTTGCCCTTCTTTGACTTTGATTTCAAAAGGAGCACCCTTTAAGTCTACAGTATCTATTCCGAAATGTAACAAGATTTCCAAATTTCCAGCAGTCGTTGTCATTGTAATCGCATGTTTAGTAGCCATTACCGTAACAATTGTGCCGTCAACTGGTGCTACAATCTTGCCATCTTCTGGGATAACAGCATAGCCGTCCCCAACCATTTTTTGTGAAAAAACATCATCGTTAACAGCAGTTAATTCTTCAAGTTCACCACTTACTGGGCTAACAAAGTTAACCGTTGCACTCTGAGATTGACTTACAACTGGTGTTTCCTTAACTGGTTCAACAAGTGAACCGTCTTCATTTTTAGCAACCATTGCAGTCTTAGGAACACCGAAGAAGTAAGTCGCAATAAAACCACCAAGATAAGCGGCAAGAAGACCAATCACATATTTTAACCACATATTGTGGGCAATAAGTGGAATTAAGGCAACGCCTGAAGTCCCAATCGCAATTGCACCAACATTGCCAAAGGCACCTAAGACGGCACCACCGATACCACCACCGATGCAGGCAGTAATGAATGGTCGTCCTAGAGGAAGTGAAACACCATAAATTAATGGCTCACCAACACCCAAGATTCCAACTGGCAAAGCACCCTTGATTAACTTAGTTAATTGCTTGTTCTTACGGCATTTAACCCATAGAGCAATAGCTGCACCAACTTGGCCGCCGCCAGCCATTGCCAAAATTGGCAGCAGCGGTGTGTAACCCATTTTTTGAATCATCTGTAAGTGAATTGGCGTTAGGATCTGGTGCAAGCCCAACATAACCATTGGCAAGAAGACCAATCCTAAAATGAAACCAGCAATTGGTCCACCAACTTTTAATACCCAGTTGATACTGCCAACTAATGAGTTAGAGATCCAACCCGCAATTGGCATGGTAATAAAAATGGTAAACAAGCCCATGATTAATAATGTCAAAAACGGAGTGAAGATAATATCAACCGAGTCCGCAATGTGGCGGTGGAAGTATTTTTCAACATAAGATAATAGCCACACTGACAGCAAAACACCGATAATTCCGCCTTGTCCCGCGGCAAGAGGTTGTTTATCAAAGATGTTGGGAATTGTCACCGGCGGAATAATCCCTGGCAGCATTACAATCCCACCGATAATTCCACCAAGACCTGGTGTTGCGCCAAATTCTTTAGCAGCATTAATCCCAACAAAGATGTTTAGATAAGTAAATAAACCGCTAGACAAAACACCTAACACGGTAATTGCCAATGTCCAGCTTACCGGCAGCATCTTAGCCGTCAGCATATTCTTCATAATGCCAGATAAACCAGAAATCAACCCAGCGCCGATAAATGCTGGAATTAGTGGAATGAAAATAGCCGAAATATGTTGCAGTGCAGCACGCCACCACGTCTTCTTTAGACTTGCCTTATGGGCTGCATGAACTTCATTAGCCTTAGCCATGACATCACTTTTGTCCTGTTCGTAAGAACTAACTTGGCTGGAAGTTGCATTTTGAGGAAACGGATCATTTTCCTTTACTCCTGCTGCATCAACCATGCTTTGTGCAACCTTGGTGTTAACTCCCGGTCCCAGAACAATCTCCAGTGTTTCACTTTCGACAACGCCGAGCACACCATCAATCTTCTTTAACCCTGCAAGATCGACCTTATTCATATCTCTAATCGCAATTCGAATTCGCGTCATACAATGATATAAAGTTGCGACATTCTCAATGCCACCAATATGAGCATATATTTCTTTACCCATTTCGGTATATTTATCTGAACTCATTTTTTTGCCTCCCTATTAAATCAAAATCAGTATAAACTTATTTAGACCAATTTACAATTTTATTTTTCAATTGGTATATATCAGCAGTCTATTGGATTATACCAGTTTAAAAAATTACTTGATTTTGAAAATTTTGCGGTAATTTTCCACCTCTTGGCTCGAAGTCTTGATAGCCTTTAAGCTACGGGCAAAATCTCGACTAAAATGCAGATAAAACAGCACGTCAATTATATAAAATTGACCGGTAATTGAGTTGGTTGCCCCGACACGCACATCCGGCTCAATTGGTTTACACGTTGTCAGTGCTAACTTAGTTTTTTTGACCAAACTATTCTGCCCAAACATCGTTAACGAAATCGTAAAAATATTATTCTGATGAGCATAATCAGCCAAATAAATACATTCTGGGGTTTCACCAGAATTGGAAATTAACCACAAAGTATCCGCCTTAGTTGCATTGGCCAATTGCGCCAGCAAAACATTAATATCCTCTTCGTAAACCACGTTATAGCCAATGCGCGACCATTTTTGGTAAATATTCCTCGCAGCTAATGCAGACGCACCAACCCCAAAGACATAAATTGTCGCTGTCCTGAGTAAGCGGGCAACTACCCCTTGGCAAATGCCCTCCTGCAACAATTCCTTAGTGTGCTTCAAATTTTCAATTTCATTTTTCATCAACTTATTGGATATTTCAGTAAACGAATCATTAGCTGAAATATCCAGTTTTTCATCGGCATCCTGATCTTTTTGCCCCGCCAAATCAACCGAAATCATTACTTTCATTGCCGGATAAGATTCAATCTGCAAACTTTTCACTAGTCGCGAGACAGTTGCCGCACTGGTTCTAGAAGCTCGCGCCAGCTCATTGATGCTCATTTTGACGACCTTTTTAGGATTTTGCAAAATATAATCAGCAATCTTTGCCTCAGAAGTTGTTAAATATCTGCGTGTAGCTTCCACCCGATTTTTAAAATTCATTTTTGTCCCCAATAATTCCCTAAATTCTATTTTAACAAGTTTCTTATGATTAAAGCGGTTAAAATAAAGAGTTATATTGCAATATATAAATACCAATCAAATATAGTTTTGAATGCGATTACATTATAGAACATCAAAAAATGCATTTCAACTTCAAATAATATTATTCGATAATTTTTTTCATAGCTTGAAAGCCTGTAATTCTATACTAAAATAGCAGCTTAGCCCGATCTATTAGCTAATTCTATTGATTTTCCACTCAGACTCCTTATAAAAATCAAAAGTATACGTTTTTATTTTCTACGGTAATTAAATTTTAGTTAGCGATTGCAAATAGCTATAAATTAGGAAAATGTGCCAAAAATTAAAAAATAATAATTATATTTTCTTGTACACAATAAAAAGACTTTCAAATACAATCATCTATTAGTGTTATTTTATGATTTTCATTTATACAAAATTCCCTTGCTATTTTAAGCTTATCGATACATATATATTTAACTGATTTTGATTTCTAATGTTATTTTGAAAAAATATGTACGTTTTAGTCCAAGAGAGTGCTACAATCTATGTTATGAGAGAAGTATTATGCGCAAGTAAAGACTTAATCTCTAGGTAAACTTTTTTATACAGTTTTTTCTAAGTGGAACTTTTAAAAACCCAACATATAATGGCATACGTATAATTTATACATTAATAATAACTTTGAGCACTTTTTATACTAGCTCATCCTTCCACTCTATTCTTTGAATAAATTTTTCCATGCTGTTTAAGAAAGTTTGCTGCTAAAAAAGTGCATTACCCCAATTTAGGTAATGCACCTTTTTATGCTTGATTAACTTTTTCAAAAATGATAGCCTGATTGGCATCAACTTGCGCTAATAGCGGCAAATCAGCCGCTATTACATGGCCTAAGACGTTTACCCGCTCGTCTGCTGGTAGATTGGTCTTGGTCACCTGTAATTCGCCTTGGTAACGCAAATAACGGCGATTATCGCAAGTAATTGTGCCTTGTGGCCGCGGCGCAACCTTAGACTGCGGTTCCACGTCAAACAGCTGCCTTCTTCTGCCTTCAACTAAGCGAATAACATCCCGTGCGACATCAGGACGATTATGCCACTTTTGCGCCGTTAATTGCTCAGGAGCTTCAGTTACATGCAGAGTAATCGCACCATGCTTTAAATAATTAGTAAAACTGGTAATCGTGGCTGGTTTAAGACTAGGATCGCCAATAAAGACACGATCACAACCCAATTTTTGTAATTCTAATGTTGCAGCCAGCGGATTTTCATCACGCTGTTCTTCTAACGTTGGTAGACCAGCGCCAATTGGACCACGCTTAAGATGATCACCTGCGACAAAGGCCATCGTCTTCAGACCGTTTTGGTGCAGCCATGTGTTTTTTTCATTAAGCCACACACGATCAAGCCCAGTTTCAGGACGCGGATAATAGTTGTGCCAAGCTTCAAGGTGGTCAAAATCAGCACCATGCTCGCGCAAAGAAGCAATATCTTGATTGCTAAGTGTACTGGCATTTAGGGCAAGCGGCATTTCCTTTGACAACTTAGCAACAACGCTAAAGTCAACACCATCGTCAATTCTTAATCCCGTTAAATTTAGTGCCTTGACCTGCGTGAGGTCTGCAATCGCCACACCTAATCTTGCTAAACCAACCTGTGACACATCTGCAATCACGTCAAGATCAAGATTACGGCACCACTTGGTTAACACATTTAGACGCTGCAGCACAATCTGCGCGTCGTCTTCTGGAATATGCAATGACGTAAAGACAGCCCCAAAACCGGCATTCCGCATTGCAATTAAGTAATTATAATCTCGAGCAGTCAAATCCTCGCCCAAGTAGATTGAAAAACCTATCATTTTTTCCTCTTTTTCAATACCAATGCTTATTTAGCCAATTAATCTTACCATATTTTTATGACAACAAAAAAGCACCATCAAAATTATGATGGTGCTTAATTTATTTTAGTTAATTATTTAGTAGTTGTTGCGTAATCTGCAATATTTAATGTTTGTTGGAAGCCATTAGCACCGGTAATCGTCAAAGTAGTATTGTTATTACTAAATTGTACGACACTTGTAGCAACGTCATTAGTACTTGCAGCTAATTGAACAATTTGATTAGCTTCAGCGACTGTTAAATTATTCAAATCAGCGACTACTACCTTTTTGCCATTAAGTGCACTCTTGGCAGCTGTCAATTTAGCCAAGGCATCCTTAACTTGACCAACTGTTGCAGTTTGTGAACTATTAACTTGGCTGGCAGATGCAGATGCAGTGTCGTAAGCATCGCGCAAAGACTTAGCAGATAGCTTATAAGCATCACTACTCTTAACTGTTGCATCTTGGTTCAAAGCAGTTTGCAAGTCGCTCTTATCAGTGGCAGAAGCTACTGTAATTGCTTCTTGTGCAGCTTGCGGAGTGTTTACTGGTGTTAATTTAGCACCACTGATGCCACTAACATCATCATCTTTGATGTAGCCATTCTTGTCGCTTTGCAAAGCATAGAACAATTCTGCCTTATTATCAGCGGCAACCCAAATATAACGCAATTCAGTTACACGTGCTGTATGACCTTTAGGAAAAGTATTAGTTGCTTGGGCAACACCTTGGGCGTTGTAAACATGACTGTCACGACCCAAAGTAATTACAGTTGCATTATCATCAGCAGCAGGTTGACTGTTTTCTGGCTTTAATTGGCTGCCAGTAACTACGCCAACATTGCTCTTCTTAACCCATTGGTCCTTACCAGGGTAATTACTGTCGTTAATCCGGTAGTAAAGTTTACTGCCAATGTATTTTAATTGGTCAACAGTAACTTGTTGACCCTTTTTGACCAATTTTTTAGCTGTATTGCCTTGACCATCATAAATATAAGCATTGCGGTTCAATGTGATTACCGTTGCGCCAGTCTGATTATTGTTATCAGCTGGCTTAGATGGCTTTTGTTCAGGCTTGCTATTAACTGGCTTTAATTCAGCAGAAGTCGATGCTACATTGCTTGACTTGATGAATTGATTGCTTTGACCGCTAATTCTGTAATAGAGTTTTGAACCAATGTAAACTAATTGGTCAACAGTAACCTTAGCTCCTTTTTTGACCATTTTCTTGTCGGTCTTGCCCTTAGCATCATAGATGTAGGCATTACGCTTAAGTGTTGCTGTAACCGTTGATGTAGCAGGAGTTGAAGTTGTCGTAACCTTTTGACCATCAACATAACCAACATTGCCGGCCTTTACAAAGGCACCGTTACCCAATCCGTAATATACAGTGCCGTTAATTGTCTTTTTGCCAGTGTAATTAACAGTTACACCCTTAGCAATCGTGGTGTACTTGGCACTACCCATATACTTCTTCAAACGCTTGCCGTTCTTGTCATAAACATAAGCATTATGACTAAATTGAATTGTCCCCTTCTTTGAGGTGTTCTTATTAGTCGAAGTTTTCTTAGCTGCTTGCACAGTAGCTGCTTGCATACCGCTGACAACTGGACCTGCACTAAGTAATACCGCAGCCGAAACTGTCATTAACTTATGATTAAATTTCATATATTTTACCTCACACTATCTTCGAAAATATTCAGACTCTATTGTAACCTAAAAACTTACTAAGTAAATCATTGTTATTCATTCTTAAGACAAATTAATTTAATTACACAAAATGCCCTACAAGCGCAAAATTAATTAACGCTTATAGGACATTCAACAACTATTGCCAATCCTCACCCTTAGATAAAGGTAACTTGTGCCAATAATCTGGTTTATTAACCTGCCGCCCACGGGCAATCGCCATATCATACTTAGCAACGTCTTTGGTAATCGTTGAGTCAGCAGCCACAAAGGCATGGTCGGCCACGTTAACCGGAGCCACTAAAGTTGCCCCAGAACCAATAAAGGCACGGTCACCAACGTTTGTATGGTCTTTTTGAACACCATCATAATTAGCAAAGATAGTGCCACAGCCCACATTAACATCCTTACCTAAAGTAGCATCACCAACATAAGTTAAGTGTCCGACCTTAGAATTTTGCCCAATTTCCGCATTCTTAACTTCGACAAAATTACCAATATGGGCACCTTCGCGAATAATTGCCTTCGGACGCAAGTGTGAATTAGGCCCAATATCAGTGTGGTCGTCCATTTGCGCCTCTTCAAGTGTAGATGAAGTTACTGTCACATCGTTGCCAATCTTGGTATCGACAATTCTGGAACCAGACGTAATCAAGCAATCACTGCCAATTGTTGTCTTACCCTTAATAACAACATTTGCCTCAATTACCGTATCGTTACCAATTGTAACATCAGTATCAATATAAGCAGTCTCTGGGTCAACAAAAGTCACACCATTACGCATGTGTTCCTCATTAATCCGTTTTTGCATAATTTTGCTGGCTTGTGCTAAAGCAATGCGATCATTCACACCCAGACTTTCACTAAAGTCAGGCATCTTATAAGCTCCAACGCGTTCGCCGCTGTTACGCAAAATTTCCAAAACATCAGTTAAGTAATACTCACCTTGAGCATTGTGATTTGTAACTTGTCTTAGAGCCGCAAAAAGCTTTTGGTTATCAAAGCAGAACACACCAGTGTTGATTTCTTTAACCTTAAGTTCCTCATGATTACCGTCTTTTTGTTCGACAATCCGTAAGACATTATCCTGGTCATCACGAATAATCCGGCCATAACCATAAGGATTAGGTGCTTGCGCCGTTAAAACAGTGGCCGCATTACCCTTTTTTTGGTGATAGTCAAACAGACTCTGAAAAGTTTGACTGGTAAACAGTGGCGTATCACCGGTAATTACCAGCGTGGCGCCATCTTGACCCGCTAATTGCTCTTGCGCCGTTAGGACCGCATCACCAGTACCCAATTGCTGCTTTTGCAGGGCAAATTCGGACTTGCCAGCTAATACTTTTTCAACTTCTTCAGCGCCGTTACCGACAACGGTCACAATTTTATCGGGATTGATTGCTTGAGCAGACTCAACAACATGCTCAACCATCGTCTTGCCGCAAACTTGATGCAAAACTTTGTACAACTTGGACTTCATGCGGGTACCCTTGCCAGCAGCAAGAACAACTACAAACTTCTTCATTAAATTAACCTCGTTCTATTCTTAAATTACAACTAGATTACAGTATATCATTTAATACTAAAAGCGGTTAAAATCGGTATGTACCACAAAATTACCCGGTTCAGCCAAAATAACTCGTTTGGCAGCGTCAACCTTTTTAATTTTCACTAAAGAAAGGTGACCTTCAATTAACTTAACATCATCAAAGTCAGCCTCACACAAGACGCAAATTCCAGCAATATTACTGTTAAATTCCTTAACTAATTGCTGCATCCCTGTCAGCGTTCCACCGGCCATCATAAAGTCGTCTACAAGCAAAACATTAGAATTTTCATTCAATACTCGCGTCGGCAATTCCATCTTAGACACGCGATCAAGTGATGAAGAAATATAGTTGACAGATACTGTCGCACCTTCTGTAACCTTTGAACGCTTGCGGGCAATAATGAACGGAACATTCAAGTAGCGTGCAACTGCTTGCGCCAAGGCAATCCCCTTGGTTTCAATAGTCATCACAACGTCAATGTTTGAATAAGCATAACGTGTAGCGATTAACTTACCAATCCGTTCCAATTCTTGTGGATCGCCCAAAATATCGGACAGGTAAACAAAACCTCCTGCTAAAATTCGGTTCGGATCTTCAATCCGCGCAGCTAGGTCTGTCAAGTAATTTTGCGCATGCTTCTTCCCCCAAAAAGGAACATACCTTACCCCACCGGCAGCCCCGGCAACTGTCTCTAAAATACCATCTTGATTAGCAGCTAAAGTGTGCTTCAAAATGGCTAAATCTTCAGAAATTGACGACTTTGCGGCACCATATTGCTTGGCAAAAAACGGTAACGGAATTAATTCGTGTGGTCGTTCCATTAACCGCTTAGTCATATCAACTAATCTCTCTGAACGTTTCATAATTTCTCCTTCCTAATGTTTGCTTTTTTGCTTTTAATTACTATACTCTAAGCCATAAAAAAAGGCACCAACATTTTACAAAATGTCAATGCCAAAAAAATTTACTTTTCTAAATTATGCTTCGGCCGCATTAGCCCCATCATCAAATTTTAATGTAATATTTTTGGTTAACAAATCAGTATAACTATAAGAAACATGCTTAAAATTATTTTGATCTTGGTCTAAATCGACAACAAAGACTGCAGGAAATGTTTCTCTCAAAATTCCCCGTCTCTTAGTTATCTTCTTCCGACCGGCTCTTGCGACTACTGTTAAAGGATCACCTAAATGTGAATCTAACTCATGTTTAATGGTAATAATTGATGTTGGCACTAAATAACAACTCCTTTGTTCGGTATTTTACTACATTATGACAAATATTTCAATTACTTTTCATAATTACCGAACAAAATTATGTGATTATTGCTTCTTAATTGCTGCCGCTATTTGTGCAAACTGCGCAATTGAAAGTTGCTCTGGGCGAATGCGCGCGTCAACTCCCAATGATGCAATCAGTTGTTCCCTTGCAGCAGCATCTGGAATCAAGTTCTTTAAGTTATTATTCAATGTTTTACGACGTTGCGCAAAGCACATTTTGACTACCCAATTAAAGTGCTTCGCGTCGCCAACATCCGGCTTCTGCGTCAACGGCGTCAAGACAACTACACTTGAATCGACTTTTGGCCGTGGGATAAAGGAAGTGCTTTTTACGGTTAATGCTTCAGTTACATTCATTTCAATTTGCACTGCAATTGAAAGCGGGCCGTAGGCTTTGGAGCCAGGTTCAGCACCCAAGCGGTCAGCCACCTCTTTTTGCATCATTAAAGTAAGGCTGGCAAAGTTCAACTCGGACTCATTCAAGAAGAAAATAATTGGCGTCGTGATGTAATATGGTAAATTCGCAACTACCTTGATTGGCTTAGTTAAATCAAAGAAGTCTTTTAGGTCTTCCTTAAAATCGGCCTGCAGAATATCCTTCATCATTAACTCAAAGCGTTCCTTAATCGGCACACCGTTAATCTGTTTAGGCAATTCGTTGTCTAAGATTTCTGGCAAATCATCATCAACCTCATAGGCAAAGACCTTTGCCCCAGCAATGAGCAATTGTTCGGTTAACGAGCCAATCCCCGGGCCAATTTCTATTACCTGGTCGCCAGGTTGAATTTGTGCTGCCTGCACAATCCCTTGAATTGCAGCCAGATCAACTAAGAAGTTCTGTCCCAGATTTTTCTTCGCCTTAACAAAATAACGGTTAATTATTGCCTGCGTCCTTATCGGCGAGCCAATAGGAATCTCATTATTCATCTTTTGCCTCCTCAACTGCCGCAGTTAATTCTGCTAGTGTTACCCCAAAGGTATGCAGCCGCTTATAAAATTGCTTGGCATTACCATAACCCACACGCAATTTAATTCCTACTTGTTCACGCAGCTTGCGCGAACCTTGCCCGCTAGCCAAACCTAATTGCTGGTAGGCTTCTTTAGTTAAATCACTCTGATCCAGCTTAACTTCGTGAAGATCACTTAAAGCCCGCGTTAAGGCCTCTTTTGATGCATGTTCAACGCCCAGTGAGTTGCCCCGCTTTTGTGGAACTCCTTCTTTACGGGTAATAAAGGCTTGTTTAGCATTGGGGACTGCTTCAGTTACCAACCGGCGAATGCGTTCGCCGTTTAAGTCTGGATCGGTCAACACAATGACGTCCCGCTTTTTAATTAGTTCCTGTAATTCAGTTAAAACCGCTTGGGGCACATCTGAACCGTTAGTTTCAATTGTTTCAATCCCTGGGAAAAATTGCTTCAGTCGAATTGTGTCGTCCTTTCCCTCAACGACCACAACTGCATTAAATTGTTTTTTAGTTAAGACCATAAACTCTCACAGTATTTGCGTAAGTTGCCGCAGCAACTTCTTCTATTGGAATATCTTTCAGTTCGGCAATTGCCTGAGCCACATAGTAAACATTGCCTGGCTCGTTTTGTCTGCCGCGGTACGGCTTTGGCGTCAAAAACGGCGCATCCGTCTCAATCAACAAGCGGTCAAGCGGTGTTTGTCTTGCAGACTCGTGGACTTCGGTTGCCTTAGTAAAGGAAACTACACCGGAGTAAGAAAAACAAACATTTAGCTCCATAAACTTTTTGAGCCAAGTAATATCCCCATTAAAACTATGCAAAATCGCCCCGTATTCAAGGTTGCTATTTTTCAAAATATCATAGCAGTCGCTAAAAGCATCCCGCGTATGAATATCAACCGGCAAGTGCAATTCATGAGCCACTTCAATTTGCCGCGCCATAACTTCACGCTGCTTGTCTCTTGGGGATTCATCCCAATAATAGTCAAGCCCAATCTCACCCATGGCAACAACACCAGGCGTCTGCAGCTGCTCAATCAGCAAATCTTCTGACTGCTGGTCATAATCCTTAGCAACATCAGGGCAATAACCAACCATGGCATAGACGTTATCAAAGCGTTGACTAAGGTCAATTGCCCGCTTATTAAACTCTGGGTCTTGACCCGCGCAAATCATCTTTGTAACACCCAGCTCTTGGGCCCGGTTAATGTAAAACTCTTCTTTGCCGCGAAACGGTTCGTCCTGCAGGTGCGTATGGTTATCAATTAATTCCATTAACCTAATTCGGCCCCAACTTCGTGTTCATCGCCGACTAAGGCTAACTTAACTTCACCATTCTTCTCGCTGGACAATAGCATCCCTTGACTAAGTTGGCCGACCATCTTACGCGGCTTTAAGTTAGTTACAGCTAATACTTTGCGGTCAAGCAGTTCACTAGCATTTGGATAATACTTGCGGATACCGCTCAAGATTTGCCGTTCGTCACCATTACCAAAGTCAAGCTGGAATTTCAATAACTTGCTTGATCCTTGAACTGGTTCAACTGACAGAATTTTACCAACTCTAATCTTAACCTTGTCAAAATCATCAATGGTAATCTCTGGGTCTTTGCCTTGTTCACTGCGGCTTTGCTTCTTTGGCTTAGCCTTAGCCATCTCATCCTTGATGTACTTAACTTCTTCTTCTGGTTTTAAGCGTGGATAAATTGGAGTTGGCTTCTCTGTTACCTTAACATCCCAAACACAGTCGCCAAAGGCTAGTTTCTTTTGGTCGGCATTTTCCCAATCCAAACCAAGTTGTCTAAACATCTCTACTGGTGTTCTAGTCATGATTGGCGCAATTAATAAGGCAACAATTCGTAAGCTTTCAGCCAAGTTGGACATTACCAAAGACAATTCGTCCTTCTTGCCTTCCTTGTTCAAAGCCCATGGTGTCGTTTCATCAATATACTTGTTGGCCCGACCAATAAACTTCCAAATGCCTTCAATTGCTTGGGTAAAGTAAAGCTTATCCATATTCTTCTTGTAGTCAGCAATCGTTTCTTCTGCAGCTGCAGCCAATTGTTTGCCCAATTCGTTTTGCTCTAAAGCAACTGGAGCAACGTGACCATCTTGATATTGGTTAATCATTGAAACAGTCCGATTAAGCAAGTTGCCCAGGTCATTTGCCAAATCATAGTTAACTCTCTCGACAAAGTCTTCTGGTGTGAAGACACCATCTGAACCAAACGGCAATGCCCGCATCAAGTAGTACCGCAAGGCGTCAACACCATAACGGCTAGTGATTGATTCTGGATAAACGGCATTGCCCTTAGACTTGGACATCTTGCCATCCTTCATCAGCACCCAACCGTGACCAATAACGTGTTCTGGCAGCGGCAAGTCCAGTGCCATTAACATAATTGGCCAATAAATTGTATGGAAGCGAACAATTTCCTTACCAACCAAATGAACATCAGCCGGCCAGTATTTCTTAAATAAGGAATCATCGTCAGAGCCGTAACCTAGTGCCGTAATATAGTTTGATAGGGCATCAATCCAGACGTAAACCACGTGCTTAGGGTCACTTGGTACTGGAATTCCCCAAGAAACCGTCGTCCGCGTAACGGACAAGTCTTCTAGACCCGGCTTTAAGAAGTTGTTAACCATTTCTTTTTCACGAGAATGAGGCAGGATAAAGTCAGGATGATCCTTGTAGTATTGCTGCAGGCGGTCGGCATACTTACTCATCTTGAAGAAGTATGATGGTTCCTTAACTAATTGTACTTCGTGACCCGATGGCGCCTTACCACCAATTACATTGCCAGCATCATCTTTGTAAACTTCTGCTAATTGCGATTCAGTGAAGTATTCCTCATCTTCAACTGAGTACCAACCAGTGTATTCGCCAAGGTAGATGTCGCCTTGCTTTAATAGCTTTTCAAAAATCTTTTGTACACTCTTAACGTGTTCTTCGTCAGTTGTCCGAATGAACTTGTCGTAAGAAATATCAAGACTCTTCCACAACTTTTTATACATGACAACCATGTTATCCACAAACTCTTGCGGCTTAATGCCTTGCTTTTCAGCCTTTTGCTCAATCTTTAAACCGTGCTCATCAGTACCAGTTAAAAAGAAAGTATCGTAGCCTTGACTGCGCTTATAACGCGCAATTGTATCAGCAGCAATTGTCGTGTACGCATTACCGATCGTCAAGCGGCCGGATGGATAATAGATTGGTGTGGTAACATAAAAAGTTTTTTTGTCAGCCATATTTGTTTCTCCTTAGGATTTATTTGTTTTCAGTTCATTATACTACACTAAGATAGCTTGAAAATCGTATTATGAGGATTTTTATGGTATAATTTCATTTTTGTTTCATTAATAATTTAACAATATTCTTCACAGACAAAATAAAAAAGTCCAGAAATTCTGGACTTTTTTAATTAGGCGACCAAATTTAGATAATTCAATTTAACAATCTTGCGCCACAAAATCACAACTAATCCTGATACGGCCGTACTGATTCCATTTACGAAATAGCCCAGATTAACTAGATTATGGGTGGCTGCGGGACTTTGCCCATAAAAGCTATATGGCAAAATATTTAAATAAACCACATGAATTTGCGCATCTGGCGAAGATATTCCGATCATAAAATGCGCTACCTGCGTTTTTTCAATCTGCCAAAAAAGAAAAATTTCAAATGTAATAACTAAGACAGTCGTAATCAAGATTAACGATTCACCGACAACAGCTTTTCTAATATTCTTAAAAATCATCGCAAAAGCAAAAAGCAACATATAAAAGCTTAATAATGATAACAACTTACTAAATAAATACTGCCCAACATCCAGTTTGATACCAGACTTGTAGACATTTATTTCTTGATAAACAATTCCCAAAACTGTTGTTAAAACCGAATAGATTACTAATTCAATCAAAGCCAACAGTTCATTAGAAAACGGCAAAATGTTTATCAAATCATCGCTGTCCAGATAATAAATTTTAATTAGCTGGTATGCCGTTACAAATAAGATAATTGCCGTAATTGCGGCATACCATAAATCATGAATTTCAGAAATTGTCGCATTATTTGGCTTGGCAATTCTAAGCAGCCAAAAAACAATTTCAATTCCAATTGAAATAATAAATAGCGGCAGAACTTTCTTTAGTCTTACATTAAGATATGCTCTCATCTTCCTACCTCCTCAAAGTAAGCTTCTTCAAGGCTGCTGTATTTGTTCAGAATATTCTTTTTAGTATCTTGCAAAATTAAGCGACCATTTCTCATCAAGATTATTTCATCAAACATGCTTCCTAAGTCACGCAACAAGTGGGTAACGATTAAGACTGTACTGTCTTTTCGTCGATAGCTTTTAATTGCTTCAATAAAAGCTGCCCGATTAATTGGATCAATTGACGACAATGGCTCATCAAGCACATAGAAGTCTGTGTTCCGCGATAAAATCAACGCTAAATGGATTGCTTCATGATTACCTTTAGAGCCATCATGAATTTTCATATTGGGATCAAGTTCAAAATGAGCTAGTATTTTTAAAGCGCGCGCTTCATCAAAATCAGAAAAAGATTGCTTAAATAATTTTATTGCCTGCTTAACGCGCATATTTTCATAAAGAAAAAAGCGATCAGGCATATAAGCAATGCTTTCATCAACTGTTCTTGTCCCTTTAAAGCGATTTAGTCTTCCTAGTATTACATTGATTAGGGTCGTTTTACCGGCACCATTTTCACCAAGAACACCAATAATCTTCCCATTATTTGTAAATTCAACACTTAAATTATCTAAGGAAACCTGTTTACCATATTTAACTGTTAAGTTCTTTAATTTCATCGTATCCCTTTCTAAAATAATAATGTTATAGTTTTACTGTACTATTATGTTGTAACACTATTACAAATAGAATGCAAACTCACCTTTAATAAATACACAAAAAAAGCGACTTAGATAAAAACCTAAGTCGCTTTTTGCATTAACCTTTAAATTAAGAACTTCTCACCCTTTAAATAAAAGTGCTTAACAATTGTTGTTAACAAAATGTAGAGAATTAAAATTCCCAGAATTATCCACATGTAGCTAAGTGGCATTGGCCCAAACTTAAGTGCACCAGCAACACCTGAGAATGGCAACAATGTTCCGATAATCCCAGCACCGAAAGTTGCCAAGATAACTGCATAAGTTGCATGCTGTCCAATAAACGGTAAATGCCGGTCACGCAATGCGTGAATAACCATTTCTTGGGTCCAGAGCGATTCAATAAACCAGCCTGTATGGAACAAGGCAATAAAGGCAACCTGCTGAGCTGGTGAAATTGCATTGAAGTTGCCGCCAACAAGCTTAGGACAAATGATGAAGTACAATAACGCAAACGTCACAATATCAAAGACCGACGAGGTTGGACCAAAGTAAAACATAAACTTTGGTAATTTCTTAGTCGACCAAGTCCGCGGCTGCTTCAGATATTCGTCAGACATTGTGTCAAATGGCAATGACAAGCAGCTAGTACCATACAGCAAGTCTAAGATTAAGAGCTGCAGCGGCAGCATTGGCAGAAACGGTAGAAACGATGAGGCAACCAAAATTGATAAGATATTCCCAAAGTTCGAAGACAAGGTAATCTTGATATATTTCATCGTATTGCCAAAGACCTTACGACCAATTCTGACGCCCTTTTCTAGAACATTGAGGTCCTTGTGCAGCAGAATAATATCAGCTGATTCCTTGGCAATATCAACTGCAGTATCAACCGAAATCGAAACGTCGGCAGCCTTCATTGCGGGAGCATCATTAATGCCATCGCCCATATAGCCAACTGTGTGACCATTTTGCTTGAGCAAATTAATAATCTTCGTCTTGTCTTCTGGCGACAACTTGACAAAAATGTTGCATTCTTCAACCATTTTAGCCAATTCCTGTGGACTTTTACCATCCAAATCAGCACCAGAATAAACGGTATCAACGTTAAGACCAACTTGCAAACCGACAGTTCTAGTAACAGCTTCATTATCACCAGTTAAGATTTTGACGTTAATACCATCATGCTTTAACTTGGCCAAAGCATTCTTGGCACTTTCCTTTGGCGGATCAAGGAAGGCTAAAAAGCCGCACAAAATCAAATTGCTCTCATCTTTAGTTGAGAACTCACCAACTGGCGCAGGATTAGGTTTATACCCCAGCATAATGACCCGCAGGCCATCATCATTCATGTCGTTAATCTTCGCCATGACCTTTTGCTTGCGTTCTGGTGTTAATGCCAAAATCTGCCCATCAACTTCAACCCGGTTGGAAACAGCCATCATTTCTTCAGCCGCACCCTTGGTTACCAAAAGATGCTCACCGTGTTCACGATCCGAATTTTCAACAACAACACTCATCCGGCGTCTAGAAAAGTCAAACGGAATTTCATCAATCTTATTATAATCACGCTGAATTTCATTAACGTCTAGTTCATCGCCTGCGGCTTCAATAATTGCCTTATCAATCAGGTTTTTCATCCCCGTTTGGTAGTAAGAATTAAGATAACCTAGTTCCAAAATCTTCGATGTTTCGCGCAAATTCAAATCATAATGCCGTTCCAAAACCACCTTGTCCTGCGTCAATGTCCCCGTCTTATCGGTACACAAGACATCAGCTGAGCCGAAGTTCTGAATCGAGTTCATCTTTTTAACAATTGTCCCGTGCTTGGACATCTCAATCGAACCCTTAACCAAGTTAGTGGTCACAATTACCGGCAGCATTTCCGGTGTTAAGCCAACAGCCGTTGCAATCGCGAAGATTAAGGCATCAATCCAATTGCCTTTAGTTAAACCATTAATGATAAATACCAGTGGGGCAATAATTGCCGTCATGGTAATCAGCAATTTAGAAATATTTTTAATGCCAACGTCAAACGATGTATTCTTAACATCATTTCTAGCAATATCATGCGCCAATTTACCAAACATGGTATGCGAACCAGTCGCAAAGACAACGCCGCGGCCGGAGCCCGAAACAATCGTCGTCCCCTCATACAGAATATTAGGGTAGTCAAGATAATCGCGATCCTGTCCCAGACTTGGGCGCTTAGTTGCAATCTTCTCGACTGGACTAGACTCACCATTCAAAGAACTTGATGAGCAAAACAGGTCTTTACTCGAAAGCAGCCGCATATCAGCTGGCACTAAGTCTCCAGCAGCTAAGCGAATAACATCACCAACAACTACTTGGTCAGTCGGAATCTCCTGGTCTTTGCCATCACGGATAATATCCGTTGTTACTGACACCATCTTCAGCAGTGAATTAACAGCATTGGATGACTTAACGTTCTGAATAAAACTGGTAATTCCAGATATTAAGACCATTGTCACCATAATCAGTACAGTACTTAAGTCTTTTTGTCCAGCAGGAACAAAAATATAGTCCGTACACAGCGATAGTGTTGCCAAAACTAACAACACCAACGTAAACGGTGTAATAAAAGCTTCAGCTAAAAAACGCAGCTTAGAATCGTGTTTGTTTGAGGCAATTTCGTTTGATCCATATTCCTCACGATTTTTTTCAGCTTGCTTACTAGATAACCCATTACTGCTCGCATGAAGCCGCGCCAACGTTTCGGAACGTGTCTCCTTAGCAATTGCTTTAACCCGCTGCAAGTCTTTGCTTTCAGCTGAATCATTAGGTTTTTTCAGCATTCTCACCACTCCTTATTTAAAATCTTAAACAAACAAAAAAAGCCGCACACAAAAGCTGCAGGCGACCTTCTTTTAAACAAGGTATCATGTATCATAATATACTCGTCGTTCAGTTTTAACACTACGTGACGTAAGCACATGCTAGCTATCTGGATCTCGCCTTAAATCGACGACACCTATTTAACCCGTTGGCATCTCTGGATGTTTCTGGGCGATAGCGTGTGTTCACGTAGGAGTCTCACCTAACAGTTTATTTGTTTATTTAATTACATAGTGAGTGTAATCCATAATCGTGCATCAAGTCAACTGATTGGGTCACGATTATTTCTGAACGCGATTTTTTGAGTAAAAATTACGCCGGAAAAAGTAATATAGTCCAGCAACAACAATAACTAGTGCTAGGGCAATCGGCAACGCCAACCGGTGCGGATGGGTAATCTGCGAACGCTCATCATTAGTTAAGTCATACTTGTCAAAGGAATACTGGTATTGCTGGTCAATCGTTGTTGCACAAGCGCGAAAGACAAACCGTAATCCCTTATTAAATTCAGACTTACTGCTGCTGCGCAATTGCTCTGATTGAGAACGAATAATACTGCCGCGCGTATCTGCCGTAAAGGCGCCATGCAGGTCTTTACTCGAATAGATCTGTACATTACGCTTTTTACCCTTAGTACCAACAACAATAAAGACGGTCCGTTTGGATTTTGCCAAATTATTCGGTGTTAATTTATCAATTCGATTAAGCGTCCGCACAACAATTTGGGGCTGCTCACCCGTTTGCCAATAACGGTCATTTTTGGCAACAATCAGGTCTTTAGTTGCACGCTCTAAAAGATGACCATTATCCTGAATATTGGCATTCGCAAAACCGGTTACTGTACAAAAAAGACCAACTAACGCTATCACAAATATTAGTTTAGTTTTCAGCGTCTTCCAGTTTATGTGCCAATTGTTCCACATACTTGCGGTCAATCTTAATTTGCTCATAGGGAACCCCACAATCTTTAAATAGTGCAATTACCAGTGGACTGTCATGATAATCAAAATAATAGTTAATTTTTTTGACTCCAGCCTGAACTAAGGCCTTAGCACAATTATAACAAGGAAAATGCGTGACATAAATTTCCGTATTGTCCGTTGAAGCACCATTCTTCGCACATTGGATCAATGAATTCATTTCTGAATGAATTGTCCGCACGCAGTGCCCGTCGACTAATTGGTGACCAACATCGTCACAATGCGGAGCTCCAGTAACAGAACCATTATAGCCCGTCCCAATAATGCGGTTATCTTTAACCAGCACATTACCGACAAGTGCCCGATCACAAGTTGAACGCTGGGCAATGACCAGGGCCTGCATCATAAAATATTGCTTCCACGGAATTCGATCACGCATTGTATTTACCTCTTAATCAAAGTAATTTAAGCCGATTGCTGCGCGAACTTGCTGTAAGGTTTCATTGGCAACTTCATTGGCCTTCTTTGAACCTTCGATCAACATTTCATAAACAGCAGCCTCATCTTCGGCAAACTTAGCCCGACGTTCACGAATTGGTGCTAGTTCAGCTTCCAAAACCTTGTTTAAGTAGCGCTTAATTTTGACATCACCCAAACCGCCTTTTTGGTAATCTTCCTTCAATTGCGCTACCTTATCCTTATCAGGATCAAAAATATCAAGATAAGTAAAGACAGTATTGCCTTCAATCTTACCCGGATCCTCAACGTGAATATGGTCTGGATCAGTGTACATTGACATGACCTTCTTTTGCACCGTTTCGGCATCATCTGACAAGTAAATGGCGTTGTTCAATGACTTGGACATCTTGGCATTACCGTCAAGACCTGGCAGACGGCCGCTGCCGCCTTCTGGGAAGTAGCCCTTAGGCTCAACGAGCACATCACAGTTATATACCCGATTAAAGGTGCGCACGATTTCTCGAGCCTGCTCAATCATTGGCTCCTGATCGTCACCAGCGGGAACAAGTGCTGCCTTAAAAGCAGTAATATCGGCTGCCTGTGAAACAGGGTAATTCAAAAAGCCAACTGGAATTGAATCGTTAAAGCCCTTTTGACCGATTTCGGTTTTAACAGTTGGGTTGCGTTCAAGGCGACTAACAGTTACTAAGTCCATGTAGTAAGCCGTTAATTCAAACAAAGCTGGAATTTGTGATTGCACAAAAATCGTCGAAATTTCCGGATCAATGCCAACAGCCAAATAGTCTAAGGCTACTTGAATCAGACTGTTGCGGATCTTTTCAGGATTACGCGCATTGTCAGTTAAGGCTTGCGTATCAGCAATCATGATAAACGGACGATATTTGCCTGAGTTTTGGAGCATAACCCGGTTCTTCAATGAGCCGATGTAGTGCCCAATATGCAATTTGCCAGTTGGGCGGTCTCCTGTTAAAATAACTTTCTTTTCCATTTGTTTTTGGCCTTCTTTAAAAATCAAAATCTTATTTAATATAATAGCTATACTTGATTTTACCAAAAATCAAGCAATGATTAAACCTAGAGGAAAAATGTGTAATCAATTCCAGCTGCCGAGTTTGGCGGAAATTAAAAAATATTTAGTCGCTGATCTGAACTTGCCATTAGTTGAACCAGCAAAAAACCTGTCGCAAAGTCAGCCAGTCTTCCCTAAAGCAGCTGCCCCTGTTCTGCTTTATCAAAATAACCAATTACAATTAGTGCCCAAAACTTGGGGCTACCCCAGCCCTTTTGACAGTAAAAAAGTGATTTTTAATGCCCGCGTTGAACGCTTCTTTGAGACTAAACCTTCAATGTGGGATAAGTCGTTTGCTAAATCACGGTGCATTATTATTGCTGAACAGTTTTGGGAATCTGGACATCAAACTTATACCGCTAATCAGCGCACTTATCACGAGCGCTACAGTTTTCGCGACCCCAATGTGCCCCTGACTTTAATTGCCGGAATTTATCAAGATGGACATTTTTCAATGGTAACAACCAAGCCCAATTCTGACATGGCACCAATCCATGACCGCATGCCCTTAGTCATTAGTTCTGCAGAATTACGCCACTGGCTGTTTCAAAATTTTACTAACCTGATTGACCGCAGCAGTATGCCCTTAGCAGTTAGTAAAATGCCGCAGAGAAAGTAAAATGTTAGGGATTTTATGGGGCGATTTCAAGTTATTATTAATTGATTTAATAAAAGGCATATATCTTAAAATCAAAAAAATATTGGAATATCTATAAGCTCAAACCAAGTTTCAATAATTAAATTGCTATAAAACAAAAAAGACGATCCTTTTAAGATCGTCACCGCGCGTTGTAAGTAATCAACTCACCTACACGTTTTAACTACTAAAATCGTAGTTAACTAGTTTTCACTATTATTATACCATGCTTAAAGACATAGTTATAATAGTTTTCTTAATTAGGCAATTAAGTCCGTTAAAATACACAAATTAATTTGTTACCCTTACTTTTCTCCCAAGTTCTCCACCTAGTTTACTGCTTGACTTTGTACATTATAATGTACATAATTAAAGTTATAAAAAGAGAGCTATGCGCTAACACAGCTCTCTTGACGTAGTTCCACTAAAAGTGGTTTACTACCTGAAAATTATTTGTTGACAAGCAACCGTCCTTTTCCTGGTAGAGTAAGACGGTTTTTGTTTGCCCAAAATTACTTGAGTAAACTTCTTAGCAGTTCAACCACTAATGGCAGTAAATTTATTATCACTACTGCTAACAGCTGGTACTGCTTCATTTTGGCTAACCTAAATGCCAATTTGACTAAACTAATAGCGAAAATTAACATCAGTGCCAAAATGATTTGCATCTACCTGTCCTCCCTTCTTACAATAGATTGGAGTATGAATCCGCTCATGCTCATAGGCATCAGTCCCTTCACTCACAGGTAGTAAACCGTCTTTTAACTTTTTCTACGTCTTAATGATTATACCAAACAAACTAATATTAGCATAAAGTATTTATAGAAAAATAAGGCAGATAATCTTCTGTTAAAAATTAAGCTTGGCAATATTCTTGAAACATGATAAACTATTTTAGTAACGCGGGTATAGTTTAATGGTAAAATGTTAGCTTCCCAAGCTGAAGATGCGGGTTCGATTCACGCTATCCGCTTAACTAAAAAAAGGCAATGATTGAAAAAATCATTGCCTTTTATTTTTTTATATCATAATCATTAAAATGATGCCATTGACCACGGCTAAGTAAACCGGCATCCACAAGGTCTGCGTGTAGAGGTAAGACCACGCAAACAATGCACCAAACACCGCATTAATCACTAAAAGAGGCAGTGACATCTGCCAATTTAAAAGACTGAACAGAATGCCCGAGGTCACAATGCCCAAAACTGCCGTAAACATTGTGTTGCGCCTAAACGCGTAATTAAACAAAAACCCCGTAATCAAAAATTCCTGCAAAATCGGTAGGATAATTCCTAACGCTACAACCAAAAACCAATACATCTTGACTGACTCATGCTGTAAATATAGTGTTTGGAAACTATACGGCTTAACTTTGCCATAAGCCTGCAGCCACGAAACACCAATTCGCAACGCTGTTACCACCAAAGTTAAGCTAATAGTCATACCAAAATTACCAAGCCATGACCCCGAAAAGCTACGGTCAAAAAAGCGCTGCTCGCGATTAAAGCGATAAATGAAGAACAGCAAAACCATTAAAGAAATTAATGCAAATAAGATTAAATCCCAAAGGCGAATTGGTAAATTTATAGTAACCAGCTTAACAGTGCCGGCAGCCATTAAATAGCCAATAAAATAAATAATGTAGCGGATTAAGTTGCCCTCTCTTGATGCTGGTGTATTCACAAAAATTACCTCTATCCATTTGTGTACTCTACAAATTCCATATTATAGCAAAAAAAGACAATTTTATGAAATTTCAACAGATTTTTTCTAATCCATTTCGACCACTTATCATCAATTATAATACATTAAAAACAGCTTTTATTACTTACTCATCGCTTTTTGCCGCATCAGTTTTTCACTTCTTGCTGTATATAGTAAAAAGACAATTGCTAGGCCTGAAGCAAGATACAAAATTGTGTTGCTGGCAATCCAGCCAAATTGATTAACTAAAATCCCAATCAGAGCTGTAGCTAGAGTTTCACCAAAGATATACTGGAAAAAGCCCATAAATCCTGTTGACGCTCCCACGGCAAACTTAGGTACAACTTCATTAATCATTAGGCCCACCAAAGTCAAAGGCGCATAGATCAAGTTTCCCATAATAATTAGAGCCACAATAATTAAAGTATGATTATTGGTAAAGAAATAAACCGTTAAGCATAGTAACACACCAATAACACAAGCGATTGAAACTTGTGCCCGCCGTCCTTTAAGCAAATCCGAAATTGCACCGATAATAATCACTCCCGGAACAGATGCCAATTCGAAAATTCCGATTACCCATTTCGCAACACCGGGATCAAAGCCCTTCGTTTGGACTAAATACGATGGAATCCAGCTTTGAATTCCATAACGTACGAGATAAAGCGACATCGAGGTTAATGTCACCGCCCAAACAAGCTTATTCTTCAAAATATACTTAACAAAAATTTGGATAATACTTAACTGAGTTGAATCAGAAGTTACCGTTTGTCCATCGTCCAAAACGACCTTGTCACCAGTATAAGTAGAAATATCGGGTAACCCCACAACTGCTGGTCGATCAGCTCCTAAAAGCAAAATCAAAATACAAATAATAAACGACACTACTGAGGCTGTATAAAAGACAGCTGGCAATGAACCAGCAAACAAAAAGCTCGCTAATTGCACCACAGCAACACAGATAAATGACCCAGCATTATGGGCTGAAGACCAGATTGAATACATCGTTCCCCTCATTCTTGGTCCCCACCATAACTGAATCATTCGCTGACAGGCTGCCGCTCCCATTCCTTGAGTTACAGCAATCAAAAACATCAAGAGCATCATAATGTATAAATTGCGACTGCTGCCCAAAAAGATATTTAAGACTGCCGACAACAATAACCCAAGCATTAGATAACGGTTGGCATCACATTTATCGGCTAATGCACCCATAAACAGCTTGGCAACACCATAACCAATGCCAAAGCACGACAAAATCAGACCAATATCAGCGGTTGTAAAGTGATATACCTTCATAATATCGTTCTGTTCAGTCGTAAAAACTAGCCTAATGATGTAATACCCAATATAGCCAATGCAAGTTGAAAGTAAAACACCAAGTTGCCGTAACTTATAAGTCTTTCCGATTTTTTCCTGCGGCACTCGTTTTTGAGAATCTGGTCGCGCTAAAATCCACTTAAACATAAATCTTCTCCTCCCCTTGTATTAAGCTAATGATAGCACTATCAGGAAATTAATAATATCTATTTTTTTCAAGCCTGTTTAATCGACTTTAATAATTGTTACTTGATATTCACCAGCAGGTGCCGCCACTGTTACTGTCGTCTTCGCCTTCTGTTTCATAATCGCCTGCCCCAATGGCGAGTCAAATGCGACTTTCCCCTCATCTAAATCTGCTTCCATTCGGCCAACGATGCGATATTCTTCAACTTCATCATCACCAGCAAACTTCAAGGTCACGGTCTTGCCTAAATCAACCTTACCGTCATCAGTTTTCTCCACAATTTCAGCATATTTTAACTGCTTATCTAAGTACCGCAAACGGCTCTGCAAGTGTCCCAAATCACGTTTAGCCTCGGTATATTCAGTATTTTCAGATAAGTCACCTAAGCTGCGCGCTTCCTGCAAAATCTTAATTCGGCGCGGCCGATCTTTTTTCAAATCTGCAATTTCATCCTTGATTTTTTGGTAGCCCTCCGGCGTCATTTTTTGATAATAAACCATTCCAAGATTACTCCTACTTTTTTAAATTTATAATTATCCACAAGCAAAATAACTGATAACGACAGTATTTTTTACCTAAAATTAGCACTCTAAAATTAAGAGTGCTAAATATTTCCATTTTCCTAATCTGCCTACTATAATAATCAGTGTAAGGAAGAAATGAAAGTCTTCTCTACAAATAATTTAATTTTTGAAAGGAAGTTTTTACTATGGCACAAGATTTAACGAATCGTCACAATGACTTATTTGACGCAATGAATGATTGGTTTGACCTTCCACAGAAATTTTTTGATACTAACGAAATGGCAAAATTAATGCAGGCTGATGTTGCCGAAAACGACAGAAACTATGTTGTTAAGGTTGATATGCCCGGCATGGATAAAGAAAAGATTAATTTAAACTATAATAACGGGGTTTTGAGCGTATCTGGCTCGAGAAAATCATTTAAAGATTTATCAAAAGATAGCAGTATTATCCACCGCGAAAGAAGTGCAGGGCACATTTCCCGCAGCTTTAGATTACCAAATGTAGTTGCAAGTGAGATTCATGCAAAGTATGATAATGGTGTATTGACTATCACACTGCCAAAGCAAACTGCCGGCAGTAGTGATAACTCGATTTCAATCGATTAACTTATTATTATATTTGCAAGAAGTCTTAGATAAGTTGCCAATACATGTAATTCTCTAAAACGAGTTCAGCTGTTGAACTCGTTTTTATTTTGTCCTAAAATAATTATTAATAATTAATTAAAAAAGGAGAATTACCTAATGAATCATCAACTTTCAATTCAAGAGTTAGCAAAGTATTCTGCCGACTTTAACAGCGATCCCCAAAATCAGGTTATTGCCCGTGCTGCTCAAAAGAGTGGAATTTTTGCGGCTTCTTATAATGAACAAAAGGCCAGCAATGACTTAAACCGCGTCTTTTCAACAGAATTAGATGTCGGCCAGGTTACCGCGCAACAGCATTCCGGACGCTGTTGGGAATTCGCAGCTCTCAACGTTTTGCGCCACTACTTTGGTAAAAAATATCATGTTAAGGACTTTACTTTCTCACAAAGTTATAATTTTTTCTGGGATAAGATTGAACGTGCCAATATTTTTTATAACCATATTATTGCAACTGCTGACCAATCACTTGACTCGCGAACTGTCCGCAAGTATCTGGCAAGTGCCGGTCAAGATGGCGGTCACTGGCAGCTGGCTGCATCCCTAGTGCAAAAGTACGGTGTTGTCCCTAGTTATGCAATGCCTGAGAGCTTCAACAGCAACAACACCGATGCTTTACAAATGGCTTTAGGCAAAAAATTGCGCAAAGATGCCTTAGTCTTGCGCCAATTAAAGCAAGACGGCAAGAATGAAGAAGTTGCGCAAACGCAAGATCGTTTCTTAAATGAAGTCTACCGGATGACAGCAATTGCTATCGGTGAACCACCTAAGAAATTTGATCTGGAATACCGCGATGATGACAAGAAGTATCATTTGGATAAGGATTTAACGCCGCAAACCTTCTACCAAAAGTATCTTGGTGACCTTGACCTAGATGACTATGTTGTTTTAACCAACTCACCTAACCACGAATATAACAAATTATACGGCTTTTCTGCCGACAACAATGTTGCGGGCTTATGTGAAATCAAGCTGCTCAACGTGCCAATGGAATACTTGGCTACTGCAACCATTCGCCAGCTTAAAGATGGAGAGGCTGTATGGTTTGGCAACGATGTATTGCACGAATTAGACCGACCAAAGGGCTACCTTGACTCTGAGCTTTACCAAATGAACGATCTTTTTAACGTTGACTTAAAGATGAGTAAGGCTGATAGACTGCGCACTGGCGAAGCAAACTTCTCACATGCCATGACTTTTGTTGGTGTTGATGAAGACCAAGGCGAAGTTCGCCGCTGGAAAGTTGAAAATTCTTGGGGCGATCAAGTTGGGAAGAATGGCTACTTTGTAATGAGCAATGACTGGTTTAACGACTATGTTTATGAAGTTGCTGTCCACAAAAAGTACTTGACGCCAGAGCAATTAGCTTTAGCAGAAGGCCCAATTGCTGAAGATTTACCCGTTTGGGATCCATTAGGCTAACAATAAAAAAACCGGGTTCAGTAATTGAACTCGGTTTTCTTTTAGCTTAAAATTAGAGAGTAATTCAAAAAAGATTAAAAAGGAGATCCGATATGGGACACAAATTAACTGTGCAAGAACTTGAACAATTCGCTGACAAGTTTAACGATAATCCAAAAAATCAGGTTGTTGCCCGCGCTGCTCAAAAGAGCGGTGTTCTAATGGCTTCATATAATGAACGTGTACAAGGTGAACTGACACGCGTTTTTTCAACAGAATTAGATACGGAAAATGTTACTAACCAGCAACAATCTGGTCGCTGCTGGGAATTTGCAACGCTAAATATTTTGCGCCACAATTTTGGTAAAAAATACCACGTTAAGAACTTTACCTTCTCACAAAGTTACAACTTTTTCTGGGATAAAATTGAGCGCGCCAATATTTTTTACGACAATATTTTAGCTAGTGCCGATGAACCACTTGACTCACGAACTGTTAGAGCTTATTTGCGTGATGCCGGTGAAGATGGCGGTCAATTCCACATGGCAGCAGCCTTAGTTGAAAAATATGGTGTCGTACCAACTTATGCAATGCCAGAAAATTTCAACACCAATAATACAAACGCTTTTGCCAAAGCCTTGGGCGATAAAATGCGCAAGGATGCATTAGTATTGCGGGAATTGAAGCAAGCTGGCAAGGATGAAGAAATCGAGGAAACACGGCAGCAATTCTTAAGTGAAGTTTACCAAATGACGGCAATTGCTGTTGGTGAGCCACCTAAGAAATTTGACTTGGAATACCGTGATGATGATAAGAAGTATCATTTGGACAAAGATTTAACGCCACTTGAATTTTTGCATAAGTATCTCGGTGACGTAAACTTTGACGACTATGTCGTTTTAACTAATGCCCCAGACCATGAATATGACAAGTTATACGGTCTACCATTTGAAGACAACGTTGAAGGTTCCTACAGAGTTAAATTCTTGAACGTACCAATGGAATATCTTGAACAAGCTGCTGTTGCCCAATTAAAAGACGGCGAAGCCGTTTGGTTTGGTAACGATGTCGGCGAGCAAAGCGACCGTAAACAAGGTTATCTTGATACTAACTTGTATCAATTAGATGACTTGTTTGGCATTAACTCCAAAATGTCCAAGGCCGACCAGCTGCGCACAGGTTCAGCTGCTTCAACCCATGCCATGACCTTGGTTGGTGTCGATGAGGATAATGGTCATATTCGCCAATGGAAAGTTGAAAATTCTTGGGGTGAAAAGAACGGCGACAAGGGCTTCTTCGTAATGACCAACGATTGGTTTAAGCAATATACTTATGAAGTTGTTGTGCACAAGAAGTACTTAACGCCGGCACAAGTTGCCTTGGCTGAAGGTCCAATCACCGACCTGCCAGTTTGGGATACTTTGGCTTAAAACTAAATTTTAGCTTTAGTATACTTAAAAAACGAGATTCGAAAATCGAACCTCGTTTTTTTGTTGATTTAATTTTTTATCTATGCACTACTTACTTTGCTCCAATAATTCGTCAAAGCGCTTGAAGAACAACTCCTTGTTAGCCTTAGTAACTAAAGTGATTTCACGGCCATTTGGATCATCTTCCATTCTTCCTTGAGCAATTCCTGAAGTAATCACTCGAACTTTACGCCGTTCAACTTCAGAAACAACTTCAGGATACAATGCACTAATTGTGGTCAAAACATCCCAGAAATATAGTTGCGCTGTTTGTACCGGCGGATTAACCAATAAGCTGTAGCCTTGACCCACTAAGTCCATTGCTGGATACTTGCGTAAGCTCGCCCAATGCATCCGTAATTCATCAGTCAGCGGTAATTCTTCACTACTTTCAAGACCCACAATTTGCATCGGAATGTGTGATGCTAACACACGACTAACAGCCTGTGGGTCCCAAAAGGCATTCCACTCCTGGCTGCCATCGGCATTAATCATCACTACATTACCGTGGCCATCAAGTGAGCCGCCCATCCAGTAAAGTTTAGCAATTTTACTTTCAATTGTTGGATCCTCATCAAGTGCCCTTGCCAAATCTGTCAATGGTCCCGTCATTACCAAGGTAATTGGCTCTGTTGCACTCTTAAGCTTGGCTATCATGTCTAAATGAGCTGGCAGTGCTGCTTGTTTGGTAATCATCTTGCCTGATTCATTTAAAATTGGCAAATAATTAAAGGAATACGAAGCTGTCCGCCATTCTTGTGGAAACTGGTTAACTGCTCGCGAATCTGACTTGGCAACTTCTAACTTGTCACCACGCAAATTAAAGCGGTCGGTCATCTTCCGGCAAACCTCAACTGCCGGATCAACATAACCATCGGCATCAATCGCACCTACGCCTAATAATTTAATATCAGGTGCCTGCAAGAGCAGTAAATATGAGACTAAATCGTCAATGTTCCCATCATGGTTAAAATAAATTTGTTTCATACAATCTCCTTATTTTGACTTGATATAATTTTGACCATCGGCAGCTGGCGCAACCGATTTACCAAAGAACAATACTAACACTACAATTGTAATCACATACGGCGCAATCTGCATATAAACAGCAGGAATATGGTTGAAAAATGGCAGTTGGTTACCAATAATACTGATACTCTGTGCAAAACCAAAGAATAATGATGCCAGCATTGCTCCAAGCGGATTCCACTTACCAAAGATTACTGCCGCCAAAGCCATAAAGCCCTGACCAACGATTGTGGAAACAGAAAAGTTCCCAGAAATTGCTTCCGCAAAAATAGCACCACCAATCCCGCCAAGAAAGCCGGAAATTAAGACACCAGCATAACGCATCCCGTAAACATTAATTCCCAATGTATCAGCGGCTTGGGGATTTTCACCGCAAGAGCGCAGCCGCAACCCAAAGCGTGTCTTGTAGAGCACCCACCAAAGGATAATGGTCACAATAATCGCTACCCAAGCTGGTGCCGAAGTATTCTGAAAGAAAATCGGACCAATCACTGGAATATTAGCCAAGCCCGGAAAAGAAAAATAACCAAAACTCTGACTGATATTCTCTGTTTGCCCTTTATCATAAATGGCCTTAATTAAGAAAACACCTAACGGTGGTGCCATTAAATTGAGCACCGTGCCGCTGATAATATGGTCAGCGTGAAAGTTAATGGTCGCTACTGCGTGCAGCAGTGAGAACAGCAAGCCAACAATCCCGCCGACTAATGCACCCAGCCACGGCGTGATTTTGCCAAAAGTACCGGCAAAGGTCAGGTTAAATACAATCGACGAGAAAGCACCCATCGTCATAATTCCTTCAAGACCAATGTTAGTGACACCAGAATTCTCACTATAAACTCCGCCCAACGCGGTAAAAATTAGTGGCGCCGAATAGACAAAAGTCGATGACACTAGTAAAGATAAAATCGCTACCAAACTCATTATTTTTGCCTCCCGTTATCTGCCTGCACTTCTTTTTTAATAGCAGTTAAATTAGGCGACTGCTTATCCTTAAACAAGCGGCCAATCACATACTGAATGGCAATAAAGAAAATAATTGCGGCAATCACAATTGAGACGATTTCATAAGGAATACCAGCAATTGTCTGCATTCCCAAGCCACCAATTTTTAAAATTGAGAACAATAATGCAGCCAGCAAAATACCAACAGCCGTACTGCCGCCCAACAAGGCAACAGACAGTCCGTCCCAACCAATATCCAAACTCGTAGTCTGCGTAAAGTAGTTTTGGTAGGTTCCTAAGCCTTGAACAACACCGCCCAGTCCGGCAAAGCCACCTGATAAAAGCATCGACAGCATAATATTTTTCTTAGTCGACATGCCGGCATACCGACTGGCATAAGGGTTGGTTCCAACTGACCGAATTTCAAAGCCAGTGGTCGTCTTTTTCATCAAATACCAGTAGAGCACAACTGCAATTAATGCTAAAAATATCCCCGCGTTAATCCGCGAATCGCCAAAGAAAGAACTCAACCAGTCAATCTTCAAACTACCATTAGCGGCGATTGTCTTGGTCGTATCCGTATCCAGCCGCAAACTACTTGGCATAATCTGCTGCATCAAATATTGACATGAGTAGAGCACAATATAATTAAGCATGATTGTAGTGATAACTTCATTCGTCCCAAATTGGGCCCGCAACCAACCAGCAATTCCTGCCACAATCGCGCCGGCAACAATTCCCGCAATTATCGCCAGCGGCAGTAAGACAACTTTGGGCAAATTAGGATTAGCTAACACGACCCAAATTGAAGCTAGCCAACCAGCTTGTGCTTGACCGGGCAAACCAATATTAAAAAAGCCGGCACTGGAAGCAATCGCGAAGCCAATCGCCGTAAAAATCAGCGGCGTGGCCTCCCGAATGGTTTCGCCAATACCATTCATGTTGCCAAGCGCACTAGAGAACATTGAGGAATAAGCCTGAATTGGATTGTAATTCCAAATTAACATAATTACTGCACCAATTAAAAAGCCAGCAAGGAT
Source organism: Lactobacillus sp. ESL0680 (assembly GCF_029392855.1). Lineage (NCBI taxonomy): Bacteria > Bacillati > Bacillota > Bacilli > Lactobacillales > Lactobacillaceae > Lactobacillus > Lactobacillus sp. ESL0680. The sequence continues at coordinate 1,416,288 of NZ_CP113945.1, forward strand.
GGAAATAACTGGTACTAAAATTCTTTTGGTTCTAGATGTTACTTTAAGCAAGAGCAGTACCTTCTTTCTTAACTCCGGTCATCAGCAGGCCTAATTCTTCATCACTAGTTTCTTCTGGCTTAACTTCACCAGAAATATTCCCATCATGAAGCACAATAATGCGGTCAGATAATTGCATAATCTCGTCTAATTCATAAGAAATTAACAAAATCGCCTTACCTTTTGCTCGCTCTTGTAATAATTGCTTGTGGATATATTCAATTGCCCCGACATCTAGTCCCCGTGTTGGTTGAAACGCAATGATTAAATCACTGTCACGGTCTAATTCTCGCGCAATAATCACCTTTTGCTGGTTACCACCGGACAAGTCACTCACCGGTAAATTAATTCCAGTAGTTCGAATATCAAACTTTTTCACCAACTTTTGTGCATGCTGACTAATGACATCACGACGCAAGATATGATGGCGTGAAAATGGCTCTTGATAATAATCCTGCAATGCCAAATTATCCGCAATTGAGAATGGCAAAATCAAACCATACTTTTGCCGGTCGGCGGGAATATGAGCCACGCCCCCTTGGGTAATTTTACGTACTTTTTGGTTGGTCAAGTCATGACTATTAATGATAATTTTGCCCGCACTAACGTGCCGCAAACCCGTTATTGCTTCTACTAATTCATCTTGACCGTTACCGTCAATTCCGGCTACTCCCAAAATTTCACCACCACGCAGGTTAAAGGATAACCCCTTAAGCGCGGCAACGCCCTGCTTATTTTTAACTTGCAGGTTGGTTATATCAAGAATGGTCTTACCTAATTCTACTGCCGGCTTGGTCAGACGCATATTAACGTGGCGCCCAACCATTAATTCGGCTAAGTTATTGTCAGTAACATCGGCAACGTTGAAAGTGCCGACACTTTTCCCAGCACGAATAACGGTCACACGGTCAGCTGCTCTTTTGATTTCCTCTAATTTATGCGTAATTAGAATAATTGACTTACCTTCTTTAGCCAGCTCCTTAAGAATCTGAATAAATTCCGTAATTTCTTGCGGGGTCAATACTGCCGTCGGCTCATCAAAAATCAAAATATCTGCGCCGCGATACAGCACCTTTAAAATTTCTACCCGTTGCTGCTGCGCTACGGTAATATCGCCCACTCTTTTATTAGGGTCAACATTCAGACCGTAACGTTGGGACAACTCTTCAATTTGCGTTTGCGCCTTTTTTAAATCCAATTTAGGTCCCTTGGTTGTCTCGTGACCCAAAATAATATTTTCTAAAACAGTAAAGGAATCCATTAGCATAAAGTGCTGGTGCACCATCCCAATGCCCAAATTTTTAGCTACTGTTGGATTTTTAACTGTAACTTGCTGACCACGCACCAGAATTTCACCAGCAGTTGGTGCTAATAACCCCGATAAAATACTCATCAAGGTTGACTTTCCCGCACCATTTTCGCCAAGTAAAGCTAAGATTTCACCATGATGCAAGACCAGATTAATATCATCATTAGCCTTAAAACCATTGAAGTCCTTAACAATATGGCGCATCTCAATTACGTTCGTCATATTTTCCATTTTGCTTATTGATTTCCTTTTTGTTAAAAAACTCTTTGCTTACACAAAGAGTTTTCAATTATTAATTATTTAGTCGTTTCCCGAACTTTAATTTTACCGGCAATAATTTGCGCCTTAGCACGATTGACTGCAGTCCAGGTCTTAGCGGACAAGTTACCGCGAGTTAGTGAAACACCGTTACCCTTTAAGGTATAAACTAGGTGCTTGCCTCCTGGGAATTTGCCGCGATAGGCATCATCAGCTAATGACTTCGAGGCAACATCAAGCCCCTTCAAGACTGAAGTCAAAGTAAAGTTGGCCTTCTTGCCATCTTTAGTCTTGTAGTTACCCAAGTTAGACTGGTCAACATCAACGCCGATGACCCAAACTTTTTGACTGGCTGGCCGTGTTTGATTGCGATCCTTGGCTTCCTGGAAGACCCCATTACCTGCAGCACCCGCAGTTTGAAAAATAATATCGGTCTTATTGGCATACATTGATTGCGCTATTGACTTAGCCTTGTCAGTTGAAGCAAAATTCCCAACATATTCGGTTGAAACCTTAATCTTTTTGTGCAAAGCCTTTGCCCCATCTTGCACTCCTTGCTTAAAGCCAGCTTCAAATTTATCAATGATGCTGGATTTAGCACCGCCGATGAAGCCCACCTTATTTGTCTTAGTCGTATAAGCTGCTGCTAACCCGCCCAAATAAGAAGACTGGTTACTTTCAAATGTAACCGAGGCAACATTCTTTTGCCCTGTAATCACATCATCAATAATGACAAAATTCTTTTTGGGATTCTTTTTAGCTGATGCCTTAACTGAATCCGTCAACATATAACCAACGCCAACAATTGTTTGGTAGCCTGACTTAGCAGCTTGATTAAAGTTAGGAGTAAAGTCTGATGCACTACCTGATTGAAAGTATTGGTAGCCCTTGCCCCTAGTAAAACCGTGTTCTTTACCATAAGCCTTGAAGCCCTGCCAAGCAGCTTGATTAAATGACTGGTCATCAACCCCATTGTCATCAGTAATTAGAGCAATACTGCCTTTACTAGTTTGATTTCCCGAACTTTGCTTTTTGCCGGAGCATGCACTCAAAACCAAACTAACTGATGCCACAACTGTTCCTAAAGCTAACAACTTACTAAATTTACGCTGCAATTTTCTGCCCTCCATAAATAACGAACTATTAATAATCATTTTATCTTAAAAATACGTAATTGCAATAGTAATGTTTTTTATTTTACGGATAAGGCAGTTTTGTATGCGCTAAACAGCGAACTATTCTGCTGGGTGAATTGGCACTTTAATTGAACCAGCAATAATTTGCGACCGCGCCTCTTGGGCAATTTTCCAAGCAGCAGGAGTAATTTGTCCCCGCTTAATTGAGACACCATTGGTCTTGAGGCCATAAACAAGATGTTGTCCGCCAGGAAACTTACCGTTATACGCCCGATTAGCAATATCTTGGGTGGCAATATTGACGCCCGTAATTACTGAAGTTAAGACAAAGTTCGCCTTTTTGCCGTCCTTTGACTTGTAATTGCCTAAATATGACTGGTCAACATCAACGCCGATTGCCCAGACACGCTTAGAAGCAGGGCGATTTTGATTAATTGACTTGGCTTCTTGGAATAGACCATCACCAGTAGAGCCAGAAGCATGGAAGATAATATCCGCTTTTTTGGCATACATTGATTGGGCAATTGCCTTGCCTTTATCGGCACTGGTAAAACTGCCAGCATATTGGTTCAAAAGTGTTACCCTTTTATGCAATCTTTTAGCTTCATCATTCACGCCCTTGGTAAAGCCAGCATCAAACAGGTCAATAATATTGCCGTGAACGCCACCGATAAAACCAATCACGTTCGTCTTAGTTTCGGCAGCAGCAACAACTCCTGCTAAGTAGGCTGCTTGCTCACTCTTAAAGTTAGCCGAAGCAACGTTCTTTTGCCCGTTGATTACTTCATCAACAATCACGTAGTTCTTCTTGGGATTCTTCTTAGCTGCCGCACTGACGGCATCTTTTAAGTTGTAGCCAATCCCAAAAATTGTTTGGTAACCTGCCTTGCTGGCCTGGTCAAAGTTAGGCACAAAGTCAGCATCACTGCTTGATTGGAAATACTGGTAACCATTTTTTCCGCGCTGTAAATTATGCTGCTTGCCGTATGCCTTAAACCCATTCCACGCTGACTGGTTAAACGAATTATCATTGACCCCAGCTGCCGTTGTTACCAAAGCAATGGAATGTTTGGCACTATCACCTGTATTACCACTACCGCCCTGCTTTTTACCAGAACATGCTGTTAACACCAGACTAGCCGTGAAGACCAGTGCTGCTGTTGACCAAATTTTCTTGAACTTTATGCTCATGTTGTAACCCCCTAAATATCTTTTCAGTTATTAAAATATCAAGATTTAGTGGTTATGTCAAAGCAGCACCACAAGATGAAGTGCTGATTTATCAAGATTCTATAATTGGTCTAGAACATGTTCTAAGACAGACACACCATTATTTTTGTATGCTTCAAAGCAGAATTTGAAAATTTTTCAAAATTTGTCGACTTATGTAAAATTAGCCAAACAAAAAGACGCTTTTGCGTCTTGAAAAACTATTTTAATGATTGAGTAACCTTAACTTTTCCAGCAATAATTTGTGTACGCTGCTTTTGAACAGCCGTCCAAGCTGCGGCACTTAAATTACCCTTAGTAATCGCAACGCCGTTATTTTTCAGGCCATAGACTAAGTGCCGACCACCAGGAAATTCACCCTTAGCAGCCAAATCCGCTAATGATTTAGTTGCCACACCTAATCCTTTCAAAACCGAAGTCAGCGTAAAGTTATCCTTCTGACCATTTTTAGTTTTGTAATTACCTAAACCTGCTTGGTCGACATCAACGCCAATTACCCATACTTTCTGGGCTGCTGAATGCATTTGGTTGTAATCCTTAGCCTCCTGAAAAATACCATTGCCCGCCGTTCCCGCTGCTTGATAAATGATGTCACACTTATCTGAATACAGTGACTGGGCGATAGATTTTGCTTTATCAGTCGACGTAAAGTTACCAATATATTCATTCTTAACCGTTATTTTTTTGTGCAGCATTTTTGCACCAGCTTGAACGCCTTGACTAAAACCTGCCGCAAAAGAATTAATGATGCCTGATTTAGCACCACCAACAAAGCCGACAGAATTAGTTTTAGTCGTATAAGCTGCCGCAACACCGGCTAGATATGATGCTTCATTGCTTTTGAAAGTAACGGATGCCACATTTTTTTGGCCGGTAATCACATCATCGATAATGACAAAATTTTTCTTAGGATTTTTAGCTGCCGCTGCCTTCACCGAATCTTTTAGCGCGTAGCCGACACCAAAAATCGTCTGGTAGCCGGAGCTAGCTGCCTGATTGAAGTTGGGGGTATAATCTGCTGCACTATTTGATTGAAAATATTGGTAGCCACTTCCGCGCTTTAAATTATGTTCTTTACCAAAAGCCGTAAAACCACCCCATGCGGCTTGATTGAATGACTGATCGTCAACTCCGCTACTGTCAGTAATCAGCGCGATGCTATTCTTACTGATTTTAGCTTTAGAAGTATCCTGTTTTTTACCCGAACAAGCCGTCATAACAAGACTTATTCCCAGAACAATTGTCAACCAGTGCCATCGTTTTTTATTCATACTTTAACCTCTGTGAATTTGCTAATAATTTTGTTCAATATTAATCCTAATTAAAGTTAATTAAAACAAAAAAGCACCAGCATCTTTATTAAAAAAGCTGGTACTTAATTTTTGAAATATTCACAGATTTTTAACTTCGCCTGTGGGGGCATTAAATTAAGCTGGGGTAATTGACTAATTTTTATCCAAGTTGGCAAATAAATGTTCGTCAAACTTGATCGCTCTTGCTCCTCACCACTAATCTCAGGTGTCGTAACTTGCAAAGATTGGGCACAGAAAAAGACTTCACATTCTTGCTCCTGTAATACAAACAACGGGTGTAAATCTTTAGGTGTTAACTCTATTTGTAATTCTTCACGAACTTCACGGATTGCCGTTTCAATAGGCGTTTCTTGCCCCTTAGCACCGCCGCCTGGAACTACCCAATAATCACGGCCATCCTTCAAGCGATGAATTAGCAGTAAAGCCTGGGTTTGACGATTATAAATCACAACCCTCGCTCGCATTTCACACATCCCACTCTTGGATAAATTCGTTAACGAAATTACGCATATATTTAGTTCTAATGTGTGCTTCTTTTTTACCACCTGCTGTATTCATTAAATCTTCAAGCTGAAATAATTTTTCATAAAAGTGATTAATTGTCGTCTCCTGGTGCTGTCGATATTGGTCATAACTAACTAATTTTTGCGGCTTAATGGCTGGATCATAAATCATGTTGCCATGCGCACCACCATAAGTAAAAGCACGAGCAATCCCAATTGCACCGAGGCTTTCAATTCGATCTGCATCCTGAACATATTGCCCCGAAACAGGTAATTGATAATGATGCTCAATATTTTTAGAAAATGACATATGCTGCATTGTAAACAAGATGTCCTTAATTTCTAAAGTCGTAAAGCCAACCTGTGGCAATATTTTTTGAATATTAGCCAAGACAATTTCTGGATCTGAGCAAACTTTTTCATCAATTGTGTCATGTAAATATCCGGCTGCTTCAATAATTGCTACCATGCGGCTATCTTGGTGGGCATTGGGGTTATCTTGTAAATACATTTTCTTCGCTAAGTGGGCTACGCGCTGACCGTGATAAAAGTCATGACCAGTTTTTTCATCTTTAAGCTGCCTTTTAACAAAATCGATTACCTCAGTTATCTGCACTTTAGATGTCCTTTCTATTAATTTCAATGACATTAAGCCACTTCCCAGATTTGAACTGGGGACCTCCTCCTTACCACGGCGGTGCTCTACCTCCTGAGCTAAAGTGGCACCTCTATTGTACCAAAAAAGCATCCCGCAAGCAGGAGATGCTTTATTTTTTATTTAGATTGCAGTCATTATTCTTCTGAATTAATAAATTTAACCGCTGTCCCATAAGCAACAACTGATTGCATGTCACTAGCAATTGAGCCAGAATCAAAACGCATCATCACAATTGCATCCGCACCCTTGTCGGCAGCTGCTTGACACATTCTTGCCAATGCCTTATTTCGCGATTCTTCCAGCATCTTAGTATAAGAACCAATTTCACCGCCAACCATTGATTTTAAGCCAGCACCAATATTCTTAATCATATTCTTAGATTGCGTAGTTAAGCCAAAGACCTCTCCCAGAATTTCATATTTCTTACCAGGAATTTGCTCTGTCGTTGTCACCATGATCTGTTCTGCGTCCATAATTATTCTCCTAAACTTATTCACTAACTAAGCACTCTTTAATTATATAATGTTAGTTTATAAATTTAAATTATTAGCATACCTACTTAATAAACAAAAAATAGGTATCCCATATTTGGAATACCTATCTCAACTATTTAATTGTAACTAACGTGTACTTTCTCTTACCCTTACGGACAATGACGTATTTGCCATCAAATGCCTTGTCTGGATCAACATCAAAGTCAACGGATTGTTCCCGATCGCCATTAATGTAGATTGCACCATTCTTGATGTCTTCACGCGCCTGACGCTTTGAGTCTTCAACCTTGGTTTCAACTAAGAAATCAACAATGTTCTTCACACTGCCATCTGTCTCAGCAGCTGGCGCACTCTTTAGACCTTCTTCAATTTGCTTAACCGATAAGTTCTTGATGTCGCCAGAAAATAGCGCGTCAGTAATCATTTGTGCTTCTTTTAAGCCGTCTTCACCATGGACGAACTTGGTTACTTCTTCAGCTAATTTCTTTTGTGCTGCCCGCTTCCAAGGTTCCTTCTTAGTAGCCTCATCCAAGGCATCAATTTCTTCATGACTTAAGAATGTGAAGTATTTCAAGTATTTAACAACATCACGGTCGTCTTGATTAATCCAGAATTGGTAGAACTCGTAAGGACTTGTCTTTTCTGGGTCAAGCCAAACAGCACCACCTGCTGACTTACCAAACTTGGTACCATCAGCCTTTAACATCAAAGGAATAGTCAAGCCAAAGACTTGTCTGTCTGAACCCTGCAACTTATGAATTAAGTCGATTCCGGCAGTAATGTTACCCCATTGGTCACTACCGCCGATTTGCATTTGGACACCGTAATTCTTGTTCAATTCGTTAAAGTCAATCGCCTGCAAAATTTGGTAAGAAAACTCAGTAAAGGAAATCCCATTTTCCAGTCGGCTGGCAACAACATCTTTATTAAGCATGTTATTAACTTGGAAATGCTTGCCGTAATCACGCAAAAAGTCAATTAAGGTTAGCTTGTCCAGCCATTCCGCATTGTTAACGATTTGAAAGTTTTCTGTACCAAACAGCTTTTCCATTTGCTTAGTCAAAGCAACTTCATTTTGGTGTAATTTTTCCGCATCCAGCAAGGTCCGTTCTGACTTACGACCAGATGGGTCACCGATTGTTCCCGTACCACCACCAATAACAATTACTGGGTGGTAACCGGCAAGCTGGAATCTCTTCAAAATCATAAAGGGAATCAAGTGACCAATATGCAGCGAATCACCGGTTGGGTCAGTCCCACAGTATAATGCCAAGTCGTCATGCTCTTCTAAGTATTTGCGTAAACCTTCTTCGTCAGTTTCTTGGTTAATGGCGCCACGCCATTTTAAGTCTTCTAAAATATCAAAGTTTGCCATTATTTTCCTCCAACAAAAAACGCCCCTAGATTCAATTCGAATCTAGGGACGACTAAATTGCTTTTTAGCCGTGGTACCACCCACGTTTACACCTATTATAGTGCCTTGTCTGGTCTTTACGGGAACCACCCAACTCGTATTTCGTCACCTTCGACCTGTCTAGCTCACACCAACCGCTAGTTCTCTGATCGCTGAATCGAAGTGCTACTTCATCATGATGTTAAATGCATAATACTAATTTTTTATTAATTAGTCAACATTATTTTTTAATTATTTGTAAAAGCCCTTTGCCTTCAAGCCATATGCCTTACCCGAAGTCATGTCATACTGAATCATTTCGTAATCAGCAAGCAGCTTTTGTTGCTTCTTCGTTAATTTCTTTGGATCAATCATTTCACCCTTACGGTTAACTAAGTTGAAGCCCTTGTCGCCAGCAAAATTAATCGTAATTGCTGGCAATTCCTTGTGAACTTCTGTTAACAAGGCTTGGTATGGTGTGACCTTCGAGTCAGTCTGTTGCAGCATCATGGCAATGAAGTCACTGGTATTCACATAATTATTGTCCTTAGTTGACAGCTTCATCTTGGCGCCATGGTCACGAGCATACTTATTTGAGTAAATAAAGTAGCGCGTTGAGTGCATTTGTACCGGATACTTCGCCGTGTAACTTTGTGACAAAATACTTGGGTAGTGATCGCCATAAAAGACCAAGGTAATTGGCTTCTTAATCTTGTCAATTTGCTTGATAAACTTCTTAACTGCCTTGTCGGTATATTGCGTCCCCTTAACATAAGTAGCCATTTGTTCACGATCTGCGGCAGTCTTGAACAAGTCACCAGAAATCTTACCCATGTATTCATTCTTTGGATACCAGTTGTCATATGGCATGTGGTTCTGAATTGAAATCAGATTAATAAACTGGCCGCCCTTACGTGAATTAATTTGACGTAAACCATTGGCATAAGTAGTGAAATCAGAATTATAGCTGCTGTGACCTAATTTCTTCTGGTCAACAATCTTATAACCTGAACCCAAGTAAGCAAATTTATTAAACTTGAAAATCCGATAGTCACCAATTCTTGAGTAGTAAGTCCCAATAAATGGGTGAATAGCAGACTTATAATCAAAGTCCATCCCGATTGTTGGGTAGAACTTGTAATTCGGCACGATTTGAACGTATGGCGTCAGCGTTGACTTGAACATTCCCATGTTCAGACCCGTCAACGTCTCCCATTCCATGTTGGCCGTACCACCACCATAACCGGCACTAAGCATCGAACCATAAGTTGACCGCTTCTTCATCGACTGAATAAACTTAACCGGATTTGGCGCATCACGGTCAAACTTAATTGTTGGGAAAGTATATGGATCAACAAAACTTTCACTCAAGTTGAAGATTACGGTTTGCTTATTAACATCATTCTTCCGCGTCTTATTGATTTTAGCGGCAACCTTAGCATACTTTTGGTTTAACTGATTGATTGTTGTTGCTGAATAGCCATTTGGCTGATCCATAATTTGCAAATCAATGTAATTCAGGAAGTTCAAGACCGGCCCGTTAACTTGAATATCACGTTCAGGGTTACGGAATTTTTGGTGGTTATCAAAGCCAAGGTTAATGTAATAAATAAAACCATCATCGTGATTAAACCGCAATGGTGTCAAGAATAACAGCAAGCTGAGCAGTGCCCAAATTCCACGCCGCTTCCATGAACCACGCTTTTTAATTGGGTACTTCTTCTCTAAGAAGATATCCAGAACAATTACTACTACCAAGGCAACTAAAATAGCAATAACCATTCCCTTGCCGATCATTGGCAACAAGGTCTTCCAGTTAACTATTTCGCTAATTTCAGTTGGATAAATCGGCTCACCACGCAAATTCATCTTAATCTTGTTGGCAACGGCCCAACCAATCCCAATAATGCTGACCAGCATGTTAGAAGTCCAGTAGCGCGTAGTAATGAAGTAAAGAATTGAGAACAAGGCATCAAGGAAGATTGTCGTTAGAACAATCGCAAAGAATTTGGTTCCCAAAAGATAAACAATTGCATTAATATTTTTGGCCGTACTAATCTGAATACGTAAATTATCAGATTCAATTAAGAAAGACGCAAAACTTAAAATGTAGAACCAGCCCCACGTCAAAAGATTAACGCGGTTAGTAACAACCCACTTAGTAAAGCCTTGCCAAGCAGTTACACACACATTGGCCAAATTAGTTTCGTGGTCGAGATAGTCAAGTGCCTGTTTAAACGGCCGCCACTTAAACAGATAGCGGTTCAAGATAAAGTACCAGCCCCAGGCAATTAACATCATTAAGACAATCATAATGAGCTTGTTAATTGTTGAAGAACCGGTAAAGGTAAAGACCTTCATGAACTTGCTTGAAATTGGCGCATCCATGAAAATAATTACTGGGATAAAGTAGCGCATTTCCCGCGCGCTAAAGGTAACAATGACCTTTTTAAAGAGTAAAAAGGCTGCTGCTACCATCAAAAACATAAACGGTGATGAGGGATTATTCAAAAATTCCCTGTTCCAATCACCGCCACCGTTACCGGAAATTAATTGTGACCAATAAACGGCATCAAACCCCGGAACCCCAATTAAAACGACAAAGAAAGAAACTAAGCCGGCAAACAAGGAAGCTCCCAGCATTTTGCCATCAATTTTGACATTGGCGAGAAACATCCCCCAAGCAAAGAACAAAATCAAATACAAGCCGTAAAGCGAATATTGAAAAGTTAAATTACCAGCACTTAAAGCAAAACCTAATACCGTTAAGATACTCAACACTAGCAGGTTTTGCTTGTCACTTAACTTGTGCTGCAGGTCATACAGGTATGGCTGAGCCAGCAAACTGAAGATTAATCCTGCAAACAAAACTGACGTACTGGTAATTACTGGGAAGAGCATTCCCCATACACGCCACATATTAAAGTGACTTGGCGAAATAATAAAGAATAACAGGTAATAAACAATTAAGGTCGTTACCCCTAATAGCCAGTACCTAAGACTCTCACTTGCACGTTGCTTTTTCTTACTGTAGACAGCACCAAAAACCATTGGGACAAGCATTATTGTTGCGTGATACAACATATTTGGCACAAACCGAATAAACGAAAAATGTGCTCTAGAAGCAATGCCTCGTAAGTTAAACATTTGTACTAACATGAAGAAAGTCGCAACCAGCAGGCAGATGGCCTGCACAGTCTTTAACGTTTTTTTATTTTTATTCATGTTTCTAGTATATACCCTCACTAAAAATTGATTTTATCTCTTATTGTACCTTTATACCCAACTTTTTCTTAATTGTGTATAAAACATCGACTTCTTTACCCTTACCGACAAAAAAGTCATGAAGATCATGCCTAAACTTAAAAGTCATAATTAGCGCAATCACTAATAGGATAATGCCGACTTCCCTAATTTTTGTCAATTCATAACAACTAAACAAAAATATAAAGACCAGCGGCGGTACTGTTAGATTCTTCATGATAATCACCAAAATTAAGGCAATCAGCAAGGTAGTAACACCTGCTGGAAAATCATAAATCAAAGCAAACAATCCCGCCACGGCAACTCCCTTGCCGCCTTGAAACTTATTTAAAATTGGGAAGCAGTGCCCCAGAATCAGCCCTAAAGCTGTATAAGCCAAATTAACGCGTCCTGGGAAAAGACTAGCAACTATTAATAGTGCAACGGCAGTTTTCAAAAAATCACCTAAACAGGTAATTATGCCCCATTTTTTACCAAAAACAGCACCGACATTAGCTGTTCCGGGATTACCAGAACCGACTTTGGTCGGATCTTGATGAAAAATAAACCGGCCAATTAACATTGCACCCAGCAAATTCCCCAGTACATAACCAATTAAGATTGACCACAAACGTGTCATCAATTATCATCTTCCTCCTGTGAATTTTGCTCTTGATAATCCTGATAAATAGTATAATCCTGTGTGGCTGGATCAGAAAAGTCAAAGCCTCCAGCAGAATTACGCTTATTCTGGTAAGTTTCATTATTGTTGATTGGCATTAGAGTTAATCCCAATTCACCGCGCAAGTAGTCAGAGACGCGCTGCAACTCTTTAGTTGACTGCACCTGATAAGAAGCATCCCCGATTGTTGCGTTATGGCCATGGAGGTAATCGTTTTTAACACTTTCAGTCGAGCTGCGATAATTAAGCGCAATTTCTTCTAGCGCTTTAAACGGTAAGTTAGTCTTAACATTGCCCGAAATTGAGGTCAACACTGAATCTAGCTTGGTTAAAGTGCTGATTGAAACAGCCTTTTTAATCAAAGTTGTAATAACCTGACGCTGCCGCTTTTGGCGACCATAATCACCTTCTGGATCGTCATAACGCATTCTTGAATATGCCAAGGCGCCACCGCCGCCCATGTGGGTCAGCTGATTTTTCTTAAAAACATAGCCGCCATACTCAAAGCTAAGGGTTGGTCTGACATTAATCCCACCAACATAACGAATTAGGCGCATAATTCCCTTCATATTAACCAAGGCATAGTACTTGATCGGCACATTGATTAACTGCGAGACACTAGCCATTGTCATCTTGGCACCACCTATCCCATAGGCCGCATTAATCTTTTCAGTTTGAAATTCTTCTGCACCAACCATTTGCGCCATTGTGTCACGCGGAACCGACATCAACGTGTACCGTTTCTTTTGCGGATTGACAACAGCTAGAATAATGGTATCCGTATTACCGACTTTTTCAGTTCGATCTAGTGCCCCTGTATCAGTTCCAAGTAATAAGACGGCAAATTTTTTCTTACCGTTAAACTCGCCTTTTTTAATCTGGACTTGATTATTACTGTCGTACGTATTATCAACCGCCGTTTTGGTTCGATAATAAACGTATGCCGAATAAGCAGCTGCTGCTACAACAGCAACCGCAATAATACTTATTAGCCAGGTCCAAACTTGTCGCCGCCGATGATAGTCCTTAGCATGCAACTCTACCCGACTCTTACTCCTGCGCTTATCGTTATGATCCATTTTCTTACCCAAATATTAATTAACAATGAATGTATTATAGCAAAAAAAGCAAACCAATGCTGGTTTGCTCACAACTTCTTATTAAAATCATTACCATCTTTAACTAAGTGCTAAAGTTAACTGAAATTCGTTATCATTGTCCCCAGCCAGCAGCGCATTATCAATTGAGGCAACTACCTGCTCGCCTTTAGCAGTTAAAGCAAAATTAGCAGAATTTAACTTAATCGTTGCCTCCTGATTGGTTAATTCAACTTCATTGACACTTTCCTTAACCGTCCAGCCAGTAATTACCGGCAAAACAAAGGACAAAGAAAACGGCATTTCTTTATGTGAATTATTCTTTAAATAGCATTTAAGGTCAATTCGGTTACCCTCAAGCGCATAAGTCAAAATCATTTCAAAATGATACGGAAACTTCTTGTAACTTACCGCATCATCAATCAAAGCCAAACTAACACGTGCGTCTCCCTTATCGACAACAGTCCAATGTAAGAGTTCCGCCCAATTTTCACCTTGATCCGCACTCGGAAAGACAACCGTCAACTTCTCCTGCGCAGCATCACTTTTGAAATAATCAGACTGATTACCATGATTTACCAAACTAAGCATTTGGGCACCATCTTCAGCAATTGCGACGCGCAAAAGAGAATTTTCAATTGTTTGCATAGTTCACTCCAAACTTTCTCCCACTTAAAAATAGCACTTTAACACCACTTATGTCAATTCAGGCCTAAAACTAGCGCTTTTTTGCAAAATAAGCACTCTAAATTAATAGAGATTACATTATAATAGAAGAAAAACATTTTTCACACTAAAAAGCGTCAGCCACAAAAAAATTATTACCCTTATCAATAGCAATCTTGAGCTTTATATAATATAATAATTGTGTTCCCAAGGATTATAAGTTAGTTTTTGGAACAAGTTAATAAAAGAGCACTCCGCGAGGAGTGCTTTTTTATATTTCATAATTAATTCGATCACGTGAAGCTTCTGTCAAATCAGCCGAAACCAGCGCAACAAACGAGCCGTCATCACCCGGATCAATCTCATCAAGTGCGCTGCATTTAGGTAATACCGCCTTATCATACAACCGACTAGCCAAAGTATCGGCTGCCATCTTTAATGATTCGCGCAAGCCTTCACCTTCGGTAATTGCTCCTTTGACATCAGGAAAACTAATCACATAGAAATTATCATCAAGTGGTTTAAAAATTGCCGGATATGTTACTATTCTATGATCCATTAAATATTCCCTCCATCTATAGTACTACTTAATATTAATGATATACCTAAAATCAACGTTTGCTGTAAGAATTTGCAATTTATTTTAAATATTTATCATATTGCCCATTGAAAGCAGAAGAATTATAATTAGTGAAGTCATACACATTTTATTGTTTTTGTGGAGGAATTATATTATGAAAATTGTGATTGCCGGCTCTGGTGCAATGGGCTTACGGTTCGGCTTGCTTCTGAAGCGCGGCGGTAATGATGTCACTCTCGTTGACGGTTGGGATAAGAATATTGCTGCCGTTAGAGAAAATGGCGTTAAGGCTGATGTTGACGGCGAAACTCTTACTGCTGCCATGCCGATTTATAAGCAAAATGAAATTGCTGAAGAGGTTAACAATGTTGACCTTGTCATTGTTTTCACCAAATCAATGGCTCTAGGCTCAATGCTTGATAGCGTTAAGTCAGTAATTGGACCAAATACTTATATTCTTTGCCTGCTTAATGGCCTAGGACACGAAGAAGTGCTTGAGCAATATGTTGCTAAAGACCACATCATCATGGGTGTCACAATGAACGCTGCAAGCATGCCAGCTCCTGGTGAAACCAAATTTGACGGCAGCGGACCAACAGAATTGCAATGCTTGGCTGCCAGCGGCCAACAAGAAGTCCAAAAAATCGTCGATGTCTTTAATGAATCAAAGATTGAGGCTCTTTATAGCGAGAACGTCTTGTACTCCATTTGGCGCAAAGCCTGTGTTAATGGTGTTGTTAACTCCGTTTGTGCATTGCTAGAAGGAACTACGGTTGACTTTGGTCATGCACAAAATGCCGACGCAATTACACGCACCATTGTCGATGAATTTGCCGATGTCGCTGAACGCGAAGGTGTCTATCTTGACCGCAAAGAAGTGGTTGAACACGTCGAAAGTACTTGGACAATGGACCACTACCCATCAATGTACCAAGACTTAGTAGTCAATCACCGGCCAACAGAAATCGACTACATCAACGGCGCTGTTTGGCGCAAAGGGCAAAAATACGGTGTGCCAACACCATATTGTGCCTGCATTACCAACTTAGTTCATGCTAAAGAAGGCATGTTAAACGTTAAATAAGTTTAAGCAAAAGTAAAAAGCTTCGCAATTCGGATTTGAATTACGGAGCTTTTTTAAGTGTGTTTATGCTAGGAAAATTGTGTATATATAAGAGAAATTTATTATTTTGCTTCTAAGTCAAAGTTGGTCTTACCAAGGCCTGTCCAACGAACATAAGCTTGAGTTAAAGCAGTTGCTGATGGGTAATCTTGACCATCAAATTCGCTGATAACTTGACCTAATTTAACTGACTTGTAGTTACCAAGCCGTAAATCATAGTCTGCAGCTTCCTTGACTAATTCATCCTTGGTAATTGGGAAGAAGTTAATCATGCCGCGCTTGCTGTTTTCAAGCATTTCGCGGTAACTTTGTGCAAAGTAATGTGAATCGTATTGTGCGACAACGTATTCTGCCATTGTATTAGTCCTTTCTGCTATCTAAGCCTTTGAAACCAATGTAATCATGGTCACCAGCATTTGGATTAGCACCACCACGGTGATCATTCAAGTAACCTAAGTCACCCATCATTGATGAGTTTTGTAAGTAGCTAGCTTCACGTGGGTTAAAAGTTGCCATGAACATTTCAGCGTCCTTGGAATCTGAATGTTGCAATAATTCTCCACCTGGTGCGTAAAGACCAGAGTGACCGAACCATTGGTAGCCATCATCACGACCAGCTAAATTAGTGTAAGCAACGTAGAAGTTGTTGTGGTAAGCAGCTTCATGGTTAGTAATCATGGTTCCTTCTTGGTATGGATCCATGTAAGCAGAGATCCGAATTACCAAGTTGGCACCATTTTGCCGTGGAAGATCCCACATTTCGTGGTAGTCACCATCAGCACAAATGATTGTGGAAATCTTTGAACCTTCTGGGCCGTCAAATGGCATTAAGCCTTCGCCCATTCCTGGGTGAGTTGGTTCAGCTGGGTTCCATGGGTGAGCTTTAGCGTAAATGTTAACTACTTTACCCTCATCGTTGATAGTAATGGCAACGTTTCTTGCTTCGTCGTCACCTTCGAATTGGTAGTAAGCACCAACAACAAGCCAAACGCCCAAAGTAGCACATTTATCTTGCAATTGCTTCATGAATTTATCGTTTTCGTGCAATGGGTAATCATGAGCAACTGGACTAAAACCGTGAGTGTAAGTTTCAGGAGTGATTAACATTTGGTAACCAGCGTATGAGATTGTGGCTCTGTCCATGTACTCAAATAATTGGTCCAAATTGTCTTGAATTTGCATTTCAGCAATTTCAGTAGCAGATTTGCTTGCTAAGTATTCCTTAACTTCTGCCTTTTGACTATCAGTCTTAAAGCGAAGCCATTCGTTCATTGAAGCTTCTGAAACATAACCAGAAACAGGAGTCCGAGCGCCAGCTTGCATAAAGACCAAATTTAAATAACCAGGTAATGCGTAATTTGTCGTTAACATCGTTAACTTCCTTTCTTAAAAAATAATAAGCTTATTTACCTTCGTACAACGTTACAAAGCCGAATGCTATAGCAACTAAAATTGCCGAAACAATAAACATAATGCCGACCATGTTTGAACCCATGTTCATAATTGAACCGGCAAGCGGCGCTGCAAAGAAGGTACCAGCGTTAAGACCGATATTCATAATACCGATCGCATTAGCTGATAATGGTGCCTTCTTAACAGACATTGGTGCAAGCGAATAAATTGTTGTCGGAATTGAACCGTCAAAAATTGGGAAAATGATGATAATGGCCCAAGCTAAAGCTGTTGTGTGGATGAAGTTAAAGGCTACTAAACCGATAATTCCGTATAAAACAGCACAGCTTATCCCAAAAATCTTCTTACCGTTTTCTGATTTAATCTTGTCCAAAACAACCCCAGCAAGAATCGTGAAGAAAATCTCCAAGAAGTACATGCTGCTAAGCATTGTGTTGATTTGACCGCGAGAAAGTCCCGGTACATTTTGAACCCAAACTGATTGGATCCAAGAAACAAACGTAAATGAGCATAAAGCAAAGAAGAATGCCGCAATACCGATGAATGCAGATGACTTACCTGCAGCCTTAATTGCCTTAAATTGTGTCTTGATGTTAATTGAATCAAGCACCTTGCGGGCAGTTGAACGGTTATCTTTGCGGCCGTCGTGTTCCTCCACAATTTCTTGTGGTTGATGAACGAACAGCAAGAAAGCAACAAAGCCAACGATTAAGAAGGCAATTGCTAAGCCCCACATCCCTTGCCATGAAAAGCTGCTGGTAATTGGTGACGCCGTGAAGAAGATGATTACTTGTGAAATCGTCATCCATGATGTCCAAATTGCCATAATGATACTCAATCCGTTTTTCGAATTGAACCATTGGGTAATTAAGACCGGCCCAATAACAGCAACGATACCAACACCGGTTCCTTCAATAACTCGTGTTAAGAGCATGAACCAGATATTGGTTGAAAACATGCCAAGCACGCCGCCGACAATCGTAATAATCAAAGCGAAGATACCGACTTTGCGAATTCCGATTGAGTCAGCAAGATTAGCAGCAGTCATTGACAGCAAGACAGCGATCAATGAGAAACTTGAACTAATCCAGCCAGCAACAGACGCACTGGTGTGGAATTGCGTAATGATCATATTCATTACCGGCGAAACTTTATTTTGCGCTGTGGCAACAGCAATTCCAGCGATAACAACAGACAGGCCAATCAGCCATCTGTTATCGCGCCAAGTTTTGTGCACAGATGAGTGTGTACCTTGTCCCATATGAAAATTCCTTTCATGATTAACTAAATATTTTAAAAACTAATAAGCACAACAGGGAGCAATTATAAACACGCGGATTTATGAGCGTCAATTTTACTGCTCATTGCTCTTAGCCCTACAGCCAGTAAAAGCGCTGTTATTTTCATTTTCAAAAAAGCGATTAACGTATAGTCTTCATCACAAATGAACTGCTTTCAAAAAATCGCTAAATGTGCCCACGAAATTTTTTGAAAAAAATTGCACGAAAATTTTGCAAAAATGTAAAATTATCCGTGCAATCAAACTTATTTTTAGCCCAAAAAAGACAGATCTCCTTAGAAATCTGTCTTTTTGATTATGTAAATTAACTTAGATTGGATTTTGTTCTGTCAGCATTTGGCAAAGCACCCGACCAACATTCTGTAAAAATTGCACAGCGTGGGACTTTTCATTGGGCGTAAATTTAGTCATGGCAACACACTCAATCCATGAATCGCCTAATTCTAACCGTGCGGCATCATGCTGATAATTAATTAGGTCCCCCGTCTTATTGTAAGACTTAATTTGACTATATTCACCCATTGCCACTGGCCAAACCAGCCGGTCATAAAACATTTGGTTCTGCATACTTATCTGCACGGTCTGAGCGTATTCATCGTCATATTTAAACGCCGCATGAAGTAATTGCCCCAAACTTTTAGCATTAGCCAAATTTTCGCCATTTGTCGGCGGCGTCATTAGTCGGCGCTGCAATAAAACATTGGGATAATTTTTCTTAAGCCAAGCATTAATCTTATCCATGCCCCACGTCGTCAGCAGTGCATTGGTCGCCGTATTGTCCGACTGAATTAACATTAACTGCAATAAATCCTTGATAGTATATACCCTTGGCGAGACTAAATTTAAAGTCCCACCCGGAACAATATCTTCTGACTGCAGCGTGACTTTTTCTTCTAAAAGATTAGGCTGCTTAAGAAATAATTGCTGCCCATAAGCAGCAATCGCCAATTTAATCAAACTAGCCGTTGCCCACATTTGGTCTGTATTTACTTCATATTCTAGACCCCATGAACTATGTAAATATAGTTGAAAGTCAACCGCATGCTTCAAGCTTGCCAGTTCTTGTTCAAAGTTAACCATATATTTCACCCGTAATTCTCAGCCAGCAAGTTCCACTCGGCAAATTTGCCATTTTCGTGGGTACTTGCAAATTAAAATTATCGTTTATTTAAGTCTTCATTGAGAATGACACTTAATAATTATATCAAATAGAACCAATTATGCCTGATAATCTACAAATAAATTAAACCTTTACTAAAAACTATAAATTTAATTAAAAATATAGCTTTTGAAAATGAAAGGTAGTACTATTTTGCTAAAGTAAATTTAACAGTATTATTTTAATAAGGAATACTAATATGGATAAAATAAAAATAATTATCGATTCTAGTTCTAACGAACTATCAAATAAACAAGAAAACATTGAAATCGTTCCCCTAACAATCACTATCAACCAGCAAAACTTTGTTGATGATGAGACGCTAGACTTAAACGAGTTAAGCACTAGCATGGCAGCCAACACTGAGGCTGGTAAAACGGCCTGCCCAAGTATTGATGATTGGCTTAGGGCACTAGCAGGCAGCACCCATGCGATTATGCTGACGGTAACCAGTGGACTAAGCGGCAGTTACTCATCGGCTTACCAAGCAAAAAAGATTTACGAAGAAAATCACCCTGAAAGTCGCATAATCGTTGTTGATTCCAAGTCTGCTGGCCCAGAATTGTCACTGACCTTGCACGAAATTCAGCGCTTGATTAAGAATCATGTCCGGTTTGTTGATTTTGAACAAAAAATCGCCCATTGGCAAACTCATACACACTTGTTGGCCGTTCTGCAGTCCTTGCACAATTTGTCATTAAATGGCCGCATTAGTCCAGCAGTAGCCAAAGTCGCCCAGATGTTAAAGATTAACATTGTTGCCCAAGCAAGTACTGAAGGCAAACTTGAGCCACTCGATAAAATCCGCGGCATGAAGCGAGCACTCAAAGACGTTATCAGCCGCATGGAAGAACGCGGGTTTCATGGCGGTGAAGTGATTATTGACCACTTCCACAACCTAAAGGACGCTACCTCGCTCAAGGAAAAGATTATTGCCAAATATCCCCAAACCAAGATATTGATTCGTCCAGTTAAGGGACTTTGCGGTTTTTATATTGAAAACGGCGGTCTAATGATTGGCTTCCAAGATTAAATCCCAAAGCAAAAAGAACTTGAAGCAGTTAAAATGCTTCAAGTTCTTTTTTGTCGACTAATTAATACTAATCTTTTTTAAATAGACGCCAGCCACTTAAAATAACTGTTATCAAACAAATGATAATCGAAATTAAGAAGACAATGTGCATCCCATAAATAAAAATTTCTGGCTGCTTAGGTAAATATTCCGTTACCCGCACACCCTTTTTGGCACTCATTGCCGCAAACAGAACAGTTGTCGCACTAGAAATACCAATTACCATCCCCAAATTACGGGAAAGTGAATTGATACTGCCGGCAACACCCAAGTCTTTTTGCTCAACCGAACTCATGACTAGCGAATTATTCGGTGAACTAAAAATACCGCTGCCCAGTCCCATAATGGCGATACTGACGATAAAGAGCCAAAGCGGTGAAGTTAAATTACACAGATAATAACCAATTTGACTTACAAGCAGTAACAACAGCCCAATAAAAGTAATCAATTTGGGACTAATTTTATCAGAAATTGACCCCGCAACCGGTGCCGCAAATAATTGTACCAGCGGCAAAATCATCAAAATATAGCCAGCTTGACTAGGCGATAAGTGCCGCGCATTTTCCAAATAAAATGGGGTCACAACATTAAAGAAAAAGTTGGTAATAAAAATCAATAATGCACATAGCAGGCTGACTGAGAAGTCAGGATTTTTAAACAAACTAAACCGCAATAAGGGATTAGTCGCATGATTTTCTGTATAAACAAACCAGCAAAAACTGAGTAAGCCAATCGCCAGCATTAATAAAACTGCTGCTGCCGTGAAGCCAAGCTGCTGACCAAGAAAAATCCCGCCAAATAGGCTGACCATACCTAGCGCAAACGCAAATGAACCAGTTTTATCAAGTGGTGCCTTAGTGAAAGTAATGTCCTTAGGTAAAAAGATGGCGCCAATAATTGCCGCAACAAGACCAACGGGAACATTCAGCCAAAAGATATATGACCATGACAAATGCGATAAAATCAACCCGCCAAGACCTGGTCCCGCAATCGATCCTAAGGCTACGAAGGACCCAATTGTCCCAAGGGCCTTCCCACGTTCAGTATGCGGAAAGATTTCCGTGATAATGCCGTTGTTGGTCGCCATCGTCATTGCTGCGCCGAAGGCTTGAATTGCCCTTGCAATCAGCAAAAACAGCAAATTAACTTTAAAACCAGATAACAGCGAACCGGCAATAAAGAAAATTGCTCCTAACCGAAAAATTTTAATTTTACCTTGCAAGTCACTCAACTTGCCGAAGAAAAGAATAAAACTACAGACAACAATTAAATAAAGCGAAACTACCCATTCTGATTGGCTCATCGAAATCCGCAAGTCATTACTAATCACGGGCAGCGCAATATTAACGATTGTCCCATCCAAGGTTGACATAAAGGTAAACAAACCCACTGCCACCAAAATCCACCAGCGATTTTTTTGCACTTTGGCATCAGTCTGGTAACTTAAATTCTG
Organism: Lactobacillus sp. ESL0680; assembly: GCF_029392855.1. Lineage (NCBI taxonomy): Bacteria > Bacillati > Bacillota > Bacilli > Lactobacillales > Lactobacillaceae > Lactobacillus > Lactobacillus sp. ESL0680. Next base: position 1,438,409 of record NZ_CP113945.1, read on the forward strand.
TGTCATTATTCCAAGTCCTTTCAACTACTTTCAATTTAGTTAGGTACCTTATGAAGATAAATTATACACTTTATTTAGTCCTTGCCAAGTAAAAAATAAATAGCAGTTACTCAACAATGAATAACTGCTTGTTGATCATTTAACTTTGTGCTTCTAAAACTTGAGCAAGATTATTTAAGTTAAGATTAAATGCATGCTTAGCTATTGGCTTTAATAATTTTAATGGTAATTTACCTGCAGCTTGATCGGCTAAATAAAGGCTTTCTTTAATTAGTGTCTTGCCACTCTGTTTACTAAGTTGAAATTCAACTTGATATGCAATTTTACCTTGGGTACTAACATAAGTCACCTGATCATTATCGCTAATTATCTTTATTTGCTCGCGTTTATTAGGGGCTTCAGTTGTCCGCTCAATCACAAATTGGTCACTTGATTGCTCCGTAATTCTAATTTCTGGTACCCACTTCAATATTGACTGTGGTTGTAATAAAAACCGTTGTACCTGTTCCTGATTTTGATTAACTAATCTGACATTTGTAAAAATTTTCTGTTCCATATTTAGAACCTCCTTGAATTTATAGTCCTAGTTTATGAAAAAAGAAAATTTAAAGATAATCAGAATACTGATATTAAATCTGATCAAAGATTTTTTCAGTAAATAATTCACTTAAAAAGCGACTCTTGTGTTCATTTTCTAATGCCTGATCTTCTTGACCAGTTTTCTGTGCAATTTTAGCAAGTAAAAAGTAGCAGTTAGCCAACATGTAATGTGAATTATGTTCGGTAATATATGTAACTCCTCGATCTAACCAATCTACTGCCGCGCGAATTTTACCAGCTTGATAATTAATTAAAGCCGCCAGATAAAACAGCACGTTAAGATTTTCAGAATAATTAATTTGATTAATGTCGGCCAAGGCCTTAGCTAGTAGTTGCTCCGACTCTTTCTTTTGACCTTGTTCCAAATTAACCAGACTTAATGAAATTAACGTTAGCCGCATTAATACCGAAGTTAAAGACCCCGTTTCATTACAAGCTAAGGCAAGCTTGAGATTTTGCTTCGCTGCAATTAAATTATGATCGATTTGAAAATCAGTTATTGCCAGATAGTAGTAATAAGCTTGTTCTTCTGCTGCCGTTTGCAGTTGATTAATTGTCGCCTTTTTTAAAAGAAAAGCGCGAAGTTGCTCATAATCATGCAGATTGCACAACTTGTCCAATTTTGTGTTAAGTGAGGGCTGGCTACTAATCGCAAAATTACTTGCCAAGCTAATTGTATTTAGTTCTATTCCCAATCGCTGACAAAGCTCAATTAACAGCTTGGCATTGGGAACATACTTACCATTTTCAATTGCCGACAGCATTGACTGCGCGCAAATATTTTCTGCTGTTTCTTTTTGCGTCATCTTTTTCGTTTGCCGCGCCGTCTTCAGTGCCTGCCCTAATTGATTAGCCATCTTGTTACCTATCTACTCTATCTGTTTAACAATTAAATTTCCTAAAAGCGAATATCCCTGCTGCCCAAAATGCAAGCCATCATTTAACTCACCACGACATAATTCTGATAAGTTGCCCTGTTCAATCATTGCCTGATACAAATTAATAAACTGACAACGATATCGCTGTGCCACATTTTTTATAACTGCAGCATAGTCCCCAATTAATTGATTGTTCCGGTGAATTTGCTTAGTTTCATCTACTGCCGGAGGTGTAACCAAAATCGTATTTTGCGGATAATACTGACACAATACGCTTGAAACAATCAAATTCATATTCTGCTCGAATTGCTCAAGTGGCACTTGCTTGTGTTGGGCTAAATCATTGGTTTCCAGCAAAATTATTAATTTATCCCAGCGTTTTTGCCTTAATACCAATTCACTCAACATGGCATAAAATGCTCCGGAATTAATTCCAGAAACCGCCGTATTATTAAGTTTAAGATTCTGGTGTAACTTTTTTAGTGTTGCGTTTAATCGCGGCTCTTTCAATCCTTCTTTGCGCGCCACGATACTGTCGCCAGTCAATAATAGTTTCATTTGTAATTCCTCTATTTTAAATATTGAATATATTTTACAGCAAGTAAACAAAAAATACGTATACTTTAAAGCATACGCATTCTTTAAATATTAGCTAAATGACAGCAAGAACTTTCTTACTTCCTGTGAAGTCTTAGCATTCAATAATTTGTCTACATTTTTTTCATTTCTGATAATATCAACCAATTGTTCTAGTGCTCGTTCATGTTCTCGCTGCAATCCAGGAGACAAAACAAACATACAAATTACAGTAGCTTTTTGACCATGAGCCTGAATTATCAGTGGTTGATCTAATAAAATTAAGGATAAGCCTACAGCTTTGTTGCTACTACTTGGGGCAGCATGAGCTAAAAAAATATTGCTACTAATTAACATATAGGGACCATACTTATTAATCAGGTCACTAATCTTTTTGAAATATAAATTATCAACCAAAGCGTCTTGTTCAAGTAAATCACAACCAACTTGTAAAACTTGCTGCCAAGATAAATTACTCCTATTATGAATAAATTTTATTCGTTTTGCCGGTAGCAAACTGCCCAAATTAGGCAAATCTCTTCTATTACTTTTATTATTATCAGGAAAAATAAATTTATCTAGACTCAGTCTTAAACCATTTTCATCCTTAACTTCTGCATATTCATTAATAATTGATACTAAACTATCAACTGCACTTGCATTATGCTCAATCTTACGAGGAACCTTCTCACGTAAAAAACTTTCAATAATACTCTGATCGTGCTTAGTCAAAACTGCTTTGACATTAACAATCGGTATCGGATAAGTCGCTTCTTTAAGCGGTGCTGTACTGACAATCAACCTTGCTTGATAAGTATTGGTAAAAATTTGTTCTAGATCATGAATTTCAAGTGGGGGTGAAAATTTAATTAACGGATACAAACGACTAAGCTCATGATAGAGCATAGCTGAAGTTCCGATACCGCTAGAACATACAACCAATACTTCAGCCAAAGAGGCGCGCTTAAGTTTATCACCATTTGAAAAATCTTGATAGCCCTTACTATTAATCGAACCAAAATATAAACAAATTAATGCCACTTCTTCAGTCGGTAATTTCTTTTGCAAATATTGTTCAAGCGGTGCACAAGCAATTGCAGTAAACTTAACCAGCTCCGGATATTGCCGTTTAATTTCATCAACTTCATTTGAATAAAACGGTATGCCAAACTTAACCCTAAAAAAGGTCGCATAAAGATGATTACATAAAACTTTAGTAAACAACTTATATGAAATCTGCTGTTCTGTTAACTGCTCATAGCGAAAAATTATTTCTTGAGCTATATTAGCAAGATCATGATATAAACTTGGTTTCACACAGGTAACTTCAGTCGCCTGTGAGCAGAGCATTATTTTACTAAGGAAAGTAACTTCGCCATTTAAGCAGTTCTGATTAGTTAGTTTTAAAAGTAATTTAGAACATGTACCTAACACACCTTTAGTATTGTCAGCAATCCATGAATAGTCATCATTATTCTGCAGACAGTGGTGGTGCATAATTCGCCATTTACTAAACATTAACCAGTAAGTTAATTGTTGAATAGAATTTTCAGAAAAACTCATCCGCAATTTTTGTTGTGCTTGAACAACCAACTTTCTTGTTGCCGCAATTGGATAATTCAGCTTTTTAATGAAAGTAAATGCCAACTTATTGTGATGAAGCAATAATTCATAGATAGTCAACCTGATAGCAGTTTCATTACTAGCAATTCGATGACCAGTTCGCGAACTAGTAATTTCTAACAAGGGAAAGCGTGACTTAATTATTTTGAAATCCTTGATAATAGTATTACGTGAACAAGCAAATCGATCAGCTAACTCATTGATTGAAACATTTTTGCCACTACCAATTAAATAAAGAACAATAATTGTTTGTCGGTCAGGTGCATTAACAACTGTTCTTGTCGATTTGGATATAACTTGCAATCTATTACTATGCCTTTCTATTACCTTTTTGGTTTGATCTGGCATTTTATAACCGTAGCGTGGGATATTAATAATTTCTGCTAAATTATTTTTCTGCAATTCTTGATTGATCGAGCTTAACCAATTAAAAGCTGTTCTACGCGAAATATTAAAAGTTTCCATTATTTCTTTTAAACTAATAAAATCAGGTGCTTTTGCCAAATACTCTAATAATTTATTAGCATTTATTAATTTAACAGAACCATTTTTCGTCACGCTAATCACCCTTCAATTGTAGCGAACTCCCCTTTACCTAAAATATTTTTATAGGCTTAATTAAGATCCAACTTATCAATAATTTCGTCAATTACTGCATCAACACCAATATTAGTTAATAGTGGCAAGCCATTGATTACTGGAATTTTAATTGCATCATTATCATATTGTGTTGTTGTAATTACTAAGTCATAATCATTTGCAAGTGATTCTACTTGAGCAACTGAAGATTGACCTAAAGTATACTTATCGCTATCAATTCCATGATTACTTAGTTCCTCTTGCAACTTGTTCATTGCACTAGTACTAGTAACTACTCCTGCACCACAAGCAACCAAAATCTTTTTCATAATATTTTCTCCTTTAAATTAAAACTTATTTTTTGTCTTTATTTGCTGCTAATTGATTTTCTTCTGCAACAATTTTCTTTCTATTCCACCAGCATAAGCCAACGATTAAGATAATCCCAATTACATAAGCAGCAATCTTAAATGGTGCTACTTGAACAATTAACCAAGGATACGGATTAGAGCCATAGTCAATACTTGAAATCATAGATGAGCCTTTTGGTAATGCAAAGTGAGCAGCTCTAGCACATTTAGTAACTAATGGTGCCAAATTCGTACCAATCCATAAGCCAATAACGACGTTTACTGCACCAATAATAAATGATCTAAAGAAATCGCCATGTGTTATTGAAACAATTAATGGAAACATGAAGACAAAGCCGACCAAACCAATGGTTGGTAAGAACTGATTACCCGGTAAAATAAAAGCAAACAGTAAAGCTACTGGTATCATCAAGGTAGCACAAGCCAATACTACAGGACTACCAATACCAACAGCTGTGTCCATACCAATGTAAATTTTTCTCTTACCAGAAAATTTCTTCTGTGTAAATGCTTGAATGGCATTTGAAACAGGGACAACTCCTTGTAAAAGTAGTGCTGCCATCTTAGGAGTAATAATCATCACAGCTGATAAAGTAACACCCATTAACATAATCTTACCCAATTTAGTTGCAATCGTCATACCTGGAATAAAGCCATAAGCTAAAATACCAATAATAATCCCAATGGCAAATCCCAACAACGTTGGTTCACCCCATGAACCAAATTTCTTATTGAAATCCTTAGCATCCATATGAATTTTATTAATACCTGGAATTTTATCAATAATCCAGTTAAAGACAATGGCAATTGGAACAAATGAACCTGCATAGCCATGAGGAATTGAAATTCCCGGTAATCCCAAGTATTTTTCAGACAATGGCGCTGTTCTATCAGCAGTTACCATAATCACAATCATATTGACACTAGCCAAAAATAGACTCAAGACAATATCTTTAGTTAGGGCATAAACCAATGAGCCACTAAAGGCAAAGTGCCAAAAATCCCAAATATCAACATCAATTGTTGACGTAGTCTTTGTTATTAACATTAAAATATTAATCGCAATGCCTAGTGGAATCATACTTACACCAACTGCAGTACCATAAGCAATTGCGGAAGCTGACGGCCAACCAACATCAATAACTTGCAAATTCAAGTGCATAACCTGAATCATATTTTTAATAGCTGGATTCATCACATCAGTTAAAATTGAAACAGTCGCATTTAACCCAATAAAGCCAATTCCAACCATTAAGCCACCACGCAATGCCTTAGTAAAGGGGACACGCACGCAAAGGCCAAAGATTAGCATAATAATTGGAATTAACACAGTTGGTCCTAATCCAACAATATACATGATGAAATCAATAATCGGTTTCATAAATAATTCCTCCCAAATAATACTTTTTAAATGCATTCACTTACTGCATCATAGAGCTTCTTGTTATCAGTAATTTTTTCTAACTGAGCCAATAACTCCTGATTTTGAAATAAAGCCATTAATTTTTGTAACATTTCCACTTGACTATGTGGATCCTTCAAAGCCAACATAACAACAATTTGAACTTCTAAAAGCTGGTCGGTTACAGCCATATTGTGAAACTCAACCGGATGAGCTAATGTTGCAAAAGTTATTGCAGCCTCATTAACATACTGCACATCGGTATGTGGAATTGCCACCGCAATTTTTCCACTAGGTAGTCCAGTTGGATGAATTTGTTCACGTGCTTTTACAGCTTGTTCAAAAGTATCTTTAACCTTACCGTTATCTTTAAGTTGCGTTGCCAAATAGTGAATAACTTCATCAGCTGAATTAGCCTCAACTTGTGCAAAAACCAACTTTGGACTTAGTAATTCCATTTATTCACCTCCTATTCATCCTCTTATACCAAATATTTAATCATTTATAAAAGCGCTTTATAAGTAACGCAAAGTAACTAATCTTAGTGCAACTAATTGACTAGCAAAACTATGAATGTTTTGCATGTGTCTGTGACTGTGCATTATTTTGACCATAATAGGCATTCTTACCATGCTTGCGATAATAGTGCTTATCCAGTAAGTATTGTGGTAATTCACTATTAGCCCTTGTTAGTTGCAAAGTGTGATAATCTTCCTCAGCCACTACTTCTAACACCTTAGCGTTATATACCGCCTTTTTGGGCGTTTCACCCCAGCAGAATGGACCATGTTGACTGACCAATGCTCCTGGAGTCGCCTCATAATCTAAACCGCGTTCTTTGAATGTCCGCACAATAGACTTGCCAGTATTACCTTCATAATCTTCCTCAATTTCAGCCTTAGTTAAAGCATTAGCTGCCGGAATTGCATTATAAAAGGTATCAGCATGAGTTGTATTCATTGCAGGAATATCCATTTTGGCCGCTGCAAAGGCTACAGCCCAAGGTGAATGGGTATGGACAATACCGCCAATCTTAGGAAAGGCATTGTACAAGACAGTATGCGTCGGCGTATCACTCGATGGGTTCAGCGTACCTTCAACTACCTCGCCTTTAAGATTAACTATCACTATATCATCGGGTTTCAGTTGTTCATATTCCACACCTGAAGGTTTGATAACAAACAAGCCGCTGTCACGATCAATCCCAGACACATTGCCCCAAGTAAAAGTAACCAAATCCAGCTTAGGCAGTTGCATGTTAGCTTCATAAACTTCTTTTTTCAGTTGTTCTAACATTATTTCTCCTTTCTAAGTAATCGCTTTCTTAATAATTGAAACATGAAGTATCTAAATCTATAAGTCACACTAGCCAATTATTTTTAGTGCAAGCAATTGACCAAAACAAATCTGACCAGTAAAGTCTAAATTAACTTCTTTCGCAGAAAGCCACTTTTGTACTACAATTAAGCTAACTACCTACCATTAAAATGATTACATTAGAAAGAACGCAAATGATCGATAACACACCTCAAAAAATCAAAGCCTACATTGCCGGCGTCAACTTAAACGACCCTAACTTTGATTATTACATGACTGAGCTGGCCAACTTAACCATGGCTAATAATATGGAAGTCGTTGGTCAATCACACCAAAATGCCGTCCAAGTTGTTGCTGGGACATACTTTGGTCTTGGCAAAATCAATGAAATTAAGGACCTAGCCCACGGACTAAAAGCCAAAGTACTGATTATCAATGATGAACTGTCCCCAGTCCAAATTCGTAATTTAGAAAAATTAAGCAAATTACGGGTAATTGACCGCACCGAATTAATTCTAGAAATTTTTGCCAGTCGCGCCCGCTCAAAGCAAGCTAAATTACAAGTGCAACTAGCCAGACTGCAATATGAACTGCCTAGATTGCATCCTTCTGAAAATAATCTTGACCAACAGCGTGGTAATGGTGGTTCAACCGGCGGTGGGTTTGCCAACCGTGGTGCCGGTGAATCCAAACTAGAAATGAACCGCCGAACCATTGGCAAGCAAATTTCGGCAATTAAAAAAGAATTAAAGGCAATTACCAGCCAGGAAGAAATCAAAGCTAAACGCCGCAACCAAAACCACATTCCTAAAGTTGCCCTAGTAGGCTACACCAATGCTGGTAAGTCAACCACAATGAACGGTTTACTCCAAGAATTCACCAACGAAAATAGCGACAAGCAGGTGTTTGTTAAAAATATGCTGTTTGCCACGCTGGATACCAGTGTTCGCCGAATTGAACTGGGGAATAATTTTAGCTTCATCTTATCTGATACTGTTGGTTTTATTTCCAAGTTGCCCCACAATCTGGTGGAATCGTTCAAAGCGACTTTGCAGGAAGCAAAAGATGCTGACCTACTAATTAATGTCGTTGACGCCGCTGACCCTAACATGATTCAGATGATCCGCACTACCCAGAATGTACTAGCTGAAATCGGTATCAAAGATATTCCAATGATTACCGCTTATAACAAGGCTGACAAGACCGACCGTAATTATCCGCAAATCGAAGGCAGCGACATTCTATATTCAGCGACGGATCCAGCTTCAATCAAAATGTTGGCGCAATTGATTACCAAACGAATTTTCGCCAATTACGAGCAGCTTGAACTATTATTGCCGTTAACCGATGGCAAGGCACTAGCCTACTTGCACGAACATGCCCAAGTGATGGACGAGCAATATCAAGCTGACGGCGTTCATGTTACCGTTCGTCTGGCACCAGAAAAGCAGACACAATTTCAAAAATATCTTATTTAAATAATTACAAGCAAAAAGCAGTTAGTTGACTTAACATCAACTAACTGCTTTTATTAATCATTTTATTGTAAAACTCGTTTAGCAACTGACGGATAGAAGTATGAACTAAGTGTCTGTAAAACTACCCCTTGCTCAGGTGTTGCGGCACTAACATATTGATTGTTACCAACATAAATCGCCACGTGATATGGTGCGTCCGTCGAACCCCAAAAAAGTAAATCACCCGGCTGCAATTGACTCATATCAACTGTCGTACCAACTTTGACCTGATCTGTCGTCACTCGCGGCAAATTAACACCGCCGGCTTGGTTATAGACATACTGAACTAATCCAGAACAATCAAAATTGTCAGGACCATTGCCGCCCCAGGCATAACCTTTACCAACCTGGCTTTCAGCCAAATTAACGACAGACTTGGCTTTTTGACTAACATTACCACTCACTACCGTATTAGCAACTGTGGTTACATTATTACTAGTATTATTGGCAGCTGGCTTATCCTTAGCTGCCGGCTTGGGCTTAGTCGTAGTTGGTGCCTGCGTTTTTGCTGGTTTTGCTTTCTTAGGCTTTTTTGCCGCCGAAGTCTGCTCTTGCGGTTTAGCAGCCGCATCATCATCCGTTACTTCCGTTGTATAACGGGCTTCAATCCATTCATCAACGCCAACTTTATACCATAATTTACCTTTTTTATCGACGGCTGTAGCAGCAACGTTCCACTTACTTTCATTTTTAGCACTAAAATCAATCGGCCGACCGCCATCATAATTTGTCCAAATTTTAATGCTTTTTCCAGGTAAATAATTAATCTGTACGCGCTTAATTGGTTCTTTTAGCGTTGCTGCATTAACTGCCTTTTGTGGAGCAACAGTAGCAATGCCTGTTAGGGTTAAGGCCGCCGCTAAACCCATCTTTAAAAAATTACGTTTCATTAACATTGACTCTCCTTTTTTGGTAGCGAAAAGTGATTATAATTTTACTTAATAACCTTATTTTAGTCGCCTGAAATTTTTAATCAAGTCATGTCTTTTAATAAAGAAAAAAGACACTTAGAAAATTGTTCTAAATGTCTTAATTTATTTGGGTTACTTAGTTAAGAACCCGTTTAGCAACTGATGGATAGAAGTATGAACTAAGAGTTGCTTTAATAACTCCTTGTGATGGTGTTGCCGCATGAACAAACTCGCCATTACCAATATAAATTCCTACATGGTATGGCGCATCTGCAGAACCCCAGAAGAGTAAATCACCTGGCTTCAAATCTTGCATTGAAACCGTTCGACCTTGCTTAACTTGAGTATAAGTTGTTCGCGTAACGTCCTTACCAGCAGCTTGATTATAAACATACTGTACTAACCCAGAGCAATCAAAACCGCTCGGATCATTGCCGCCCCAGACATAAGCCTTACCAACTTCTGACTTAGCTAATTTTACAATTTCTTTGGCTTGTTTATTAGTTGTAGCTGCAACGTGTTCACGTTTAACAGGTGAATCAGCCTTAACTGTATATTGCGATTCAATCCATTGGCCAGGGCCGATTTTATACCAAGTATTGCCCTTAGCATCATTCTTAGTCTTAAGGACATTAACAACCGTTCCGTGTTGAACTTTTTGACCCGTGAAACTAGGATTTTTGTAACTGCTCCAGATATTAACACCATATCCCGGAACATAATTAACCTTGACCTTCTCAGTCGCAGCTTCAACACTGGAAGTTGTAGAATTTGCATTAACAGCATTGACAGTCGCAATACCAGTAACGGCAAGAGCTGCAGCTGTAGTAAATTTAGCTATATTACTCTTAATTTTCAAAATCAAATTCTCCCAATTACACCAGATGGTTGTTACAAGCCAACCATCATTGTTACACTTCTATCATTACATTGTAAATTTTACTCGTGTTATGTTACATAAATATTACAAAATAGATACTAGTGTGTAAAAAAGCCTTTTCAGAAATAATATTTTCCGAAAAGGCTCAGTTAAATTTAATTGTAATTGTTAAAAAAGATTTTGCAGCGTCAACTTAATTAAGAATACGTTTAGCTGCTGATGGATAGAAGTAAGTACTAATTGTTTGTTCCTTAACACCTTGATCTGGAGTTGCGGCGTGAACGAACTTGTTGTTGCCCACACAAATTCCCACATGGTAAGGTGCATCAACAGAACCCCAGAAAAGCAAGTCACCCTTCTTGAGGTTATTTAAAGATACGCTCTTACCAACTGTAACTTGTGAGTAAGTGGTTCTTGGCAATGTCGTATTACCAGCCTTGCGAAAGACATATTGAACTAAGCCAGAACAGTCAAAAGAATAAGGACCTGTGGCACCATAAACATAGCTCTTACCTACTTGCTTTTTGGCAAGCTTGGCAACGGCATTACGCTTTTTAGTAACTGCGCTAGCACTAACAACTTCACTTGAACTAGCAACCGCAGAAACGGCAGTACTACTGCCAACAAAGAATAATGATATAACTGTAATTAACTTAATTAAACTATGTTTGTGTTTCAAAATTCTCTCTCTTCTTCCAACTTACAATTTTTTGATTTTAATAGTTTAATGGTTCTTCCAACCGTCAGTTTATATATTACCCATCAAATGTTACACGTTTATGTCAAACAAGCTACAAAATCATGAGAATTCAATTATGACCTGTTTTCAAGCGGTTAAAAAGAGAAAATTTAGTTCAATTAAAGGCTTGTAACAATTGCCTTTAGCAATTTTTTGGTTTTAGACCAATCATCATTAACCAGAATATGCGCACTTGCCGCAAGCTTGTCCGGCAGCTGATTTAACTCATCGCCGCTCATTCGCTCCTGAATCTTGGCTGGATCATCCCCGCGCTTAACCAACCGTTCTTCTAACTCCTGCTTGCTGCTGGTTGTCACGTACAAAAAGTAAACCTGCTGCTTTAACTGCTCAAGATACGAACTAGCTCCCTGAATATCCACAATCAACGACACCAAGTCATTGTGCTGCCAAGTAGCTTCCAGTGCCTCCTTACTTGAACCATATTGATATGAGCCATACCGTACATGTTCAAAAAAGTGTAATTTACTAAAAGACGCATCATCTTCAAAATGATAGGCTTGATGCTGCTTTTCACCCGGCCGTTTTGGTCTTGTCGTATGCGTCACCACCCGTGGAATCCTGAATTCCTTCGTCAAATATTCCGAAATCGTTGTCTTACCTGCACCACTGGGACCAGCAATTAATATTAATTTTCGCAAAATCTAGACTCCCTTTACTTGAAAACAATTGACTTTTATAATAATATCTTTCTATTATAATGAAACGTGGGAGAGAGAGGAAGAAGCATTTTGAAAAAAGCAGATGTAAAATTAGGTGACATTGTCAGCGCAAAATCAGAGGAAGAACTTACCAAGCCATTTATCGGTAAAGTAGAAAAAACCTACGAAAATTCTGCTATGTTAAAAATTATTGACTTCGATGAAGCCGATAGAACCGCCATCGGTGACTTAAACAACAAGCTTGTTGTCAACTTCAAAAATCTAAAAGCAGCCCCAAAGCGTAAGGTTAAGGAAATTCAATCTTTAGCTGATAATGACGTTAAAGTTGAAAAAATCGCTAAGGCTAAAGAAGACGACCAAGAAAATGACGAAAAAGCAAAATAAAAATATTTTTTGCTTAAAAAGCAGTGATCTTATCTCACTGCTCTTTTTTTTTACACTTTTTTTGCCTAAAATTAGGCTAACAAAATAATTATTTTAAAATGGAGAACAACATTGAAAGAAAAAGCAAAAACCATTTTATTTTGGTTCATTCTCAGTCAACCATTTTTGGACTTATATTGGTTTTACCATGGTCAGCTTGCCAATATCCTGCCCTTTACCTTGCCAACAATCATTCGGATTTTAGTTGTTGGCGTTCTGCTTGGACTCTTCTTAAGTCAGAAAAAATCATGGTCTAAACTCACTCAGCGTAAATGGCTGTTGGTCTATTTGGCGCTACTTGACATCTATTCAGCACTGCATCTAGTTCACGTGCGCAATTTTACCAGCGTTAATCCTACAGGATACGGCTACTCAACGACCAGCGAAATCTTTTACTTAATTAGAATGGCATTGCCGCTCATTGTCTTATTTTTAACCGATGAATTTAATTTCAGTCAAAAACAGCTGCGGCTTGTAATTGAGGGCGTCTCCGGACTGTTCTCAGGAACAATTGTGTTGTCCAACCTATTCGTTGTGTCCCTTAAATCTTACGAAACCGGAACAATCAGCGCTAATATTTTCATGTGGTTCTTCAATTCTAATATTGGTTACTCACACATGGCTTCCAAGGGCTTTTTTAACTTTACTAATATGATCTCGGCTGTTCTGTTCATGCTGCTACCATTAATGCTCTACTACCTATTTACAGAATTTAATTGGCGTACCGTCACCCTCAATGTCGTCCAAGCACTTGCCATGATTGAAATCGGCACCAAAGTTGCAGCAATCGGACTAATTGGCGGCATTATAATTAGCTGTCTGCTCTTTATTTTCCACAAGTTTATTATTAGGGACGTTAAAAAAGGCGGCTGGGCACTTTTAACTGCTGTTTTAATTGAAGTTGGATCACTCGTGATTTTGCCGTTTGGTCCCGCTATTCAACGTTATAATTATGAAATCTACCTTGCTAAGCAATCCGACCATGACTTAACAAGCGAAACACGCGAACTCAAAGCCGGACTAGCAAAATATCCCCAAGGCAAAGAACGCGACGAATTTTTACGGCATTTTATCAAAAAGAATTATCAGGCTTATGCGCTCAATCCCAAGTTCGTCTTCAAGAGCTATCCCTACCAATACGACCCTGAATTTTGGCTCAAAATCATGAATGAGCCCGGGCAAACGCGCATGCAAAACCGCCATGTTGAGCAGGCAATGCTCAACCAAGTCATTAAGACTAATAATAATCGTTTAGACAAATTTTTCGGTATTTCATATACTCGAGAAAACAATATCTTCAACTTAGAGCGTGACTTTTCGGCACAAATATATGCACTCGGCTGGCTGGGAATGCTGCTGTTTGTTGGACCATATTTAATCGTTCTTGCATATGCTTTTTACCAATGGCTTAGATATCGAGCAGCACGGACTTACCTCGTTAGTTCTCTCATCTTGTCTAGTCTGTTTGTTCTACTTGCAGCCTTTTCTTCCGGTAACGTCCTAGACTTTTTGACCGCCAGTTTCTTACTCGCCTTTATCGACGGTAACTTACTCAGACAGGTCAAAAAGCCAGAAAAATAATCATCTAAAAAACGGTGACCTCAATTTTGAAGTCGCCGTTTTTATTTTTGTTTAATAAATGATGCGTCTGGAATTCTAATCAAGTAGTAGGTCATCGCGTTGTGTCCCGCGTGCATCCCAATTCCATTCTGCCAAATTTTCTTGTAAGTTGCAGTATAAGTAGCAACATAAGCCCGCTGATACTTCTTATCCGTTCGCTTCAATTGCTTAACGCTATAAGGCACCCGCTCCGCATTCAAATCCAGCGGATTTTTGCCGTAAGCCACTGTCGCAAAGTCACTGGAAACCTTGACCCGTTTACCCGCACGATAAAAGGTATAAGTCTGTGTGCCAATCTTTTTCTTCTTAGAGTTAATGGTCACATAGCTTGAATTACCAGTTCCCGTGTCCATAACCAGCGGCTGATAAACAATATTTGACGAGATTTTACTCGTATCCTCCAAATCGGGATTATCCAGCATGGTCTTGGCAAATAAGCCGCCAATCCCAACTAGTAAAACCACGATTTCAACAATATCTAGTAAAAAATTAGGCCAACTAAAGCGGCGGTGCTTATTAATAATCATCCTAATTCGGCGCTTGCGGATATTCTGCACTACAAATACAAAATAAAGGATAACAATTACCCATAACAAGATGCCAAGTAGATTCCAGCTAAACATAAAAATCCTCCTGTGATTGCTTCCATTATATTGTAAAAAGTTCATTTTGAATAGTTATCTACTAAAAAAGACTGGCAAAACAATTTATCCATTCGAGATCAAAAATTTAATAAGCTTAGATAAATTCTATCTTTTTAATTATCCAATATAAATTTAAAAATCTCATCTTTTAAACTTAGAGCAATTTCTTTAGCTCCAATTTGGGATGCAAGACTAGCATAGTACTCAGCTGTTAATTTATCATTTTTACAAATTGCTATTCTACATTTAGCTACCAACAATTTATCATATTGATATACTTCTTGAGCAAGCTTTTCTCCTACTGCTAAATCTCTTAACGCAGCGACAACATTGTGACTATTCATTCGTATTCTAGATCTATTTAAAATGAAACTCGTTTCTAATTCTTTAAGAAATGGATAATGATTTTCAATAATTTTAATTGCCTTGTTAGTAATCATTTCCATCACATCTTCATCAAAAATAAAAAATATTTTATTCAGAATATACAAATCCAAAATTTTCCAATTATCAACTTGAGCTAAAAAATCAAACCAAATTGGTTGAACTATTTTTTTAGCCAAAGTTATATCTCCGTCATGTTCATTAATACTTTTAAAAGCTTGTAAGATTAACTTTATTCTTGAAATATCTAAATCTTTATCAAATAAATCGAGTTTAACTAAAAGTTGGTTAATTAAATCTTCTTGAGTACTATATGATAACATCATGAATTCATAAATCAACTTCTCCTTAGAACTCCACATGTATCCCCTTCTAATATACTCAAACTCATCCATTGAAATTCCTAAATTATGAATCAAAGCAACCCCATTTTCATAATACGGTTCCTCCATTCCACTTTCTATTTTAGAAATTGTCGTTCTATCTATAGTTTTATTAGCAAGATACATCTGTGTAATTCCAATATCTTTGCGTGTTTTACGTAATATTTCTCCAAATTTTTTCATTTTACCCAAATATTGTGAGATGTCACCACATTTTTATATAACTTACTGAGATTACAAATATAATTAAAAACAATTAAGCAAACATACGAATTCGTAATATGCTAATTAATTTATAATTATATCATGAAATTAATTGGAGGAACCAACATGCTTTGGATCTTAAGACGTTTAGGACTATGTTAAATTTTTGGAAACTTGAAAGGAGGTGAATATAATGGAAACTTATTCTAATGCACAATGGCGTGATGGTAATCGTTAGTTTTTAGTAAACTTTATTAATATCGCCAAGTATTTTATAACTTGGCGATATTTTTATTTACACGTAGATATTTAACATGAAATTAAAAATTAAAAAGACTTTACAACCATTAATAGTAGATAACAAAATAGTATTTGGTTTAGGAAATAAAAATTTAATTCGCAGCATCCCCAACACTGTATCCAACATAAAATTAATTAAATATTTAAACGGTGAAATTAAAAGAAGTGATTTGCAATTATCAGAAAAAAATATCACATCTAAAATTAAAAAACTTAAAGAAATGGGTCTATTAACTTCTAACACATACGGCAAAAAAGATATGTACTCAAGAAATTTTAATTTTTTTGAATGGATTGATTTGTCAAATCAAACAGATCCTAGTATATATCAAAAAAAACTAGCAAATTCTTATGTAACCATTTTTGGAGTTGGTGGTGTTGGAGCAACGGTAGCCGAACAATTAGTCAGAACAGGAGTTGGTAAATTAAAGTTAATAGACTTTGACACCGTTGATAGTTCAAATATCACTCGTCAAAGCACCTATACTTGTAGCGATATTGGTAAAAACAAAGTAGATTCGTGTAAACAATATTTAAAAAGTATAGACCCTAATGTCGAAATAATTACTCAAAATCTCAAAATAAGAAATAAATCTGATATAGCAAATAATATCTGTAATAACACAAATATTATAATAGATAGTATAGATTCTCCAGAAGATGGTAATAAATGGTTCGACGAAATATCTACTCAATTAAATATTCCTGTAATATTTGGCAGCTACGCTTCAACATGCTGTAATGTTTTTTCAAAAATACCTAATATAACTATTAATTATATGGACTTCCTAGGAAAAGAAAAAATTACCGACGATTGCTTAATTAAACATGAGTTTCCAACAGCTGTAATTTCCCCAATCACATCTGTTGCAGCAGGTTTAGTAAGTTATAATACAATTATGCTTTTAACCCAATTACGTATTCCAGATCAAGCAATTCAAATTGATTTTGATGGATGGAAGGTATTAAAATATGACATCAAAAAACATTGAGAATGCTAATTTTTGGCGACTAATAATTGGTCAATCACTCTTCACTATTGGAACCAGCATTTTTGATATTGTATTATCTTTTTTACTTGTTAAACAATATTTTTCTTCTTCTAGCCTACTTGGTGTTTTTGGCATAATTAATGTTATACCATCAACACTAATTGCTTTACTAACACCTACTTTAGCCTCAATCAAAAAGAGAAAGCTAATTTTATTGCTCTGCCAAATAATTGCAGCTGGTCTAATTTCTATTGAAATTTTTCTATTATTAACTAAAGCTTCCGTCAAGTTAATTGGAATTTGTCAATTTCTTTTAAAAAGCAGCTACACTTTATCTGGTTCTATTGAAGTTGGCTTTATACCTATTATTTTGTACAAAGACCAAGAAAAAATAAATAAAACTGTGAATATTCAATATATTTCCAGCTCCGTACTAATGATTCTATCTGGTTTAATCAGTTCAACTGTTATTATTTCATTCGGTACACCTGTTTTACTCATTACTAGTCAATTTGCAATAGTAAGTGGTATCTTTGCATACGGTTTAATTGATTTCAATGATCCTAATAAAATTAGTCAAATTACTAACAAAGGCAATAATAAATTTTCATTTAAAAAATATATACAAATATTTAATCAAGAAAGCAAGAAATTTATTAATACTATGCCAGCATTTTTGGTAATCTGCAGTGAAGCAATTTTAGGTGGTCTAACTGGGTTACTACTACAATTACTACCCATAACGGTAAAAGAGTTAGGTTTAGCAGTAGCTATATTTCCTTTGATTAATTCTATACAAAAAGCCGGCGACGTAGTTGGAGGATTCATTGCACCTCTAAGTAAGTTCAAAATCCACAATTTTTTTATTTTAGATTACTTTATTACAGGTATTTGTTTCATTTTAATATCAATTCCCAAAATAAATTTTATTTTAAAGCTTATACTATTATTCAGTTCATCTTTAACAACAGGTATGAGTGGCAACATTTTCGAAAAGTTAATGTACTCTTCCTTCAATGCAAATGACATTAGCTCAATGCATGCAATGTGTACCTCTATGTTCTCTATTTGTTCCTTTATCAGCTATTTTGCTTCATTTATCAAAATTCCTACACTATTTCTTTGGTTATTCACTGGATTAATTTCATTAGTACTTGCCTTTAGCTTATATAAATATACTGACAAATAAAAATCAGTCACACTATTAAATAGTGTGATTGATTTTTATTTGTCATCTCAACTTTTTTATAGATTATATTTGCCAATCTTTTTCACTAAGCTGAATAATGATTTTCTTTTAAATTGCGTTCAAGTAAATGCGTGAAGGCATCTTTTTGCAAAGTAGACGAAATATAAATAACGGTAATCAGGCTTTGCTCATCAACAATAAAGGCAACTCGTGCCGACCCAATCTTTTTTAGATTTACCCGGCATTCATAAACGCAGTCGCCATTCACTCGCTCACTTGCCGCCCGCTTAACCTTGGCCATCCCTGTTTCAACCTGAATAGTCAAAGCTTCTTCAATACAGTGCTTAATTAGCTTGATTTCGTTCTTGTGCTTTTTAAA
This sequence comes from Lactobacillus sp. ESL0680, assembly GCF_029392855.1. Classification (NCBI taxonomy): domain Bacteria; kingdom Bacillati; phylum Bacillota; class Bacilli; order Lactobacillales; family Lactobacillaceae; genus Lactobacillus; species Lactobacillus sp. ESL0680. The sequence goes on from NZ_CP113945.1 coordinate 1,457,000, forward strand.
AAATTGCTTGCAGCCCGAACGCTCATATTCAACCTTCATTAGTAATCTACTCTTTTTTGCTCTTAGCTTTACTGGACTTCGCAGCAGACTTCTTTGCCGGCTTTTTAGTTGCTGTTTTCTTCTTAGCAGTCGTTTTGGATGCCGCTGCCTTTTTAGCAGGTACTTTTTTAGCCGCTGGTGCCGGTTTTTCATATTCACGCACCTGCTTAAGCTTTTCGCTAATTGCAGCCGCTAACTTCGTAATAACTGCATCTTCATCTTGTAATTCAGCCTCAGTTGCTAGCTGGTCAATGCGAAATTTCGACGCATTTAGATAATCTGACGCAGTCTCAAAGTAAATATTGACTGGATAATCTTGTCCTTCTTCAAAAAAGTTGCTGATTTTTTTGTAATTACTGTAAGGCAAATTAATAATATTGGTTTCCAAGGCAAAAGTCACTGGCCGCTGTCCCGTTACCTCAAGTGCAATATGACTTAATGACCCCTTCTTAACAGCCGCAGCGGTCTCTTTAACCATGTTAGCCGCAGCTTCCTTAATTTTAGCCTTTGACTTACTCAAATCGGCATACTTAACAGTTGCCAAATCTTGTAAATAATCTTCTTGTTCAATTTTTCCAGTTAAATTCTTCAAATTAATCTTCAAACTAAAAATTCCTTTTTTCATTGTGTAATCTAATTTATTATTCTTCTATACGATACTCAACATCGACGCTAAAAACAATTTATTTATTTTTATTTTTAAAAAACGTTAATCTTTAGTAAGTAGCGCTGTAAGCAAATAAAACGAGTTGTTTAAGACAAAAATACCACTACTTTTAACATATTTTTGTTTCTAATTAAATAACATTTGTTGCCAGTTTTTCTGAAAACTAGTGCCTTTTATAATCTTGGCATAAAATCATGATTTTAACCACTTTACAAGCGTTTTCAGCAAGAGTAAATTTAAGGCGTAATGAAATTTTTTAACTGAAATTTTTTTAACTGAAAGGTAGACGAATATGTCAGATAAAGTTTACACAGATTATTTTTATAATTCAGAAGACTTTGACAGAAATCATGGTATGGGTTACAAAGAACTCACTATCCCTGACAATGTTGAAGCTCAACCATTAATCGTTCCACCAGTATTGGAACCAGATAAAGCTGAAAACAATGATGTTTGGTACACAATTGAGTCACAAGAAGGCGACTTCCAATTCTTGCCAGGCAAGAAGACCCACACTTGGGGCTACAACTTTCCAGTTCTTGGTAAGACTATGGTCTTAACTCGCGGACAACACGTTCACGTAACTTTGAAGAACAGCTTGCCAGAATTAACTACTTACCACTGGCATGGTATGGAAGTTTCTGGACCAGGTAACGATGGTGCTTGTCACTCACCAGTTTACCCAGGCGAAGAAAAGCACATTGACTTCGTTGTTAACCAACCTGCTGCTCTTACTTGGCTGCACGCTCACCCATGTCCATCAACTGCTTCACAAGTTTGGATGGGGCTTGCAATGGGTGTCGTTGTTACTGACGCTAACGAAGCTGAATTACCAATTCCTAAGACTTATGGTAAGGACGAATTCCCAATTATTTTGCAGGACCGGACTTTCCACGAAGATAACCAATTTGACTACAAGGCCGACTACAATTCAATGGGTGTTTACGGTGATAACCCAGTAATTAACGGTGTTATTAAGCCTTACGTTGATGTTACTACGCAAAAAGTACGTTTAATCTTCTTAGGTGGTTCTAACCGTCGTGAATGGAGATTACACTTCGACAACGATTTAGTTATGACCCAAATCGCTGGTGACGACTCATTCTTAGAGCATCCAGTTAAGATGACTAAGGTCTTAATTGGGCCAGGTGAACGTCAACAAGTAGTTGTTGACTTCAGCGACTACAAAGACGGTGACGTTGTCAACCTTTACACTGATGACTTCAAGTTAGTTGAATTTAGAATTCATCAATATGAAAAAGATGACAGTGTCATTCCTGATACTCTATTTACACCACATGATCCAGTTGTAAATCCAAACGCACCAATTCCTCATGTTACTATGGACAACCACAACGAAATTAACGGTAAGTTGTTCTCCATGGAAAGAATTGACATGAAGCAAAACTTAATGGACGCTGAATACTGGGACGTAACTAACACCAATGATAAGACTCATGGTATGTTACACCCATTCCACGTTCACGGTGCTCACTTCTTAGTAGTATCACGTAATGGTCACGAACCATACCCTAACGAACGTGGCGTTTACAAGGACACCATCGAAGTTGCTCCTAAAGAAACTGTCCGCATCAAGCTTTACTTCCAAAACACTGGTGTCTTCATGTACCACTGCCACATCATCGAACACGAAGATGCTGGTATGATGGCTCAAATTCAAATTGTTGATCCAAAAGATCCAGACAAGAAGTATCATTTGATGGATATGAAGACTTTGAACACAGCATTAGCCGAAGAAAAAGGTGTGCCAATGGACGAAGTATTCTGCCCAGGAATGGACGTTGAAGGAATGCCTGTTAAGGGTGTAGATCACACGATGGACGCATTTTCAGGTGCAAGTCATCACTAATCTGACCTTCAATTAATAACCAAAAAAGCACTCATTAAGTTGAGCGCTTTTTTGGTTATGGATAGTTTTTTATGATTAAATAGCATTTATGAAGAACAAAAAGTCATTCGCTAAATATTTATCTTTATTAATAATGCTCCTACTTCTTGGAGCAATTATTTTTGCCTTTAATTCCAAAAGTTGGCGTAATCAATATGCCTGGCTAACCCTAAAGTCTGAACAAAAACTGGACGTACCACTTGAAAACCAGTATCCTGACCTTCCTAATGGTTGTGAAGTCACCTCTTTAAGTATGCTGCTAAACTACTATGGCATCAAAGTTACTAAGCTGGACCTCTCCCAAAATATTGCCCACGTTGCTTCATTTACTGATAACGGCCAATATCGCGGCAATCCCCATAAGGGCTTCGTCGGCTATATGAGCCAGACCAATGCCGGGTGGTGCGTTTATAATGAACCACTAGAGCAAGTAGCCCGAAAATATACTAACCGTATTCAAAATTTTACGGGGCATGACTTTATTCAAGTAATGAGATTGGTCTCAACTGGTCATCCTGTCATGATTATTACCACAACCAACTTTAACCATGTCGGTGACATGCAAACTTGGAAAACAGCTCAAGGCAACGTTCACGTTACACCATCATCGCACGCCTGTGTTATTACCGGCTTTAACAAAAGGGCGCGAATTATTTTCGTTAATGATCCCTTTGGTCATAAGAACGAGAAAATTCCGTGGGCTAATTTAGAGCGGAGCTATAACCAGCAGGGCAAGCAGGCTTTATACATCAAATAAACAAAAAGAGCAGGTTCAATTAAGAACTTGCTCTTTTTAATCGAGGCTATTTTTCACAAAAACAGTTGGCTACTTCTGTTCACATCAGGTAGACCAAACACCAGTACTTCCCGTACCTGTCAGTTAAGACGGGTGTCCTCGTAACAAAATTACGCATCTCGCGTTTTTTTGTCGGCTCGTATTATTCATTATACTCAGATTATGAATTAGCGCAACTGACAAATTTTTACAGTTCCAAAATCACATTAAATACTTCCTGCGGTAATTTAACTTCTCCTTGAGCTGCCCGCCTTTTATTTAAACTTTGGCGTCTTAATAGTGCTGCCTTTTTAGAGACACTCCGCTGATTACCGTCAACCGCAGCATTTTTGCGCAGTGGCGGTACGTCAACTCGGGCAATTGCTTTGCCTTCAACGATTGCTTGAACTGGTGTTGGATAAAGCCGCCGCGGCACCGTATACTTCAATTCCTTGACCAATTTTTGCGTCATTTGCGGTGCATCCATGCGGTGAACAACAAATGAAAGCGAGTCAACCGGAGCGTAGTTAATATCCACCTCAATCTTAACTAGGTCTGCATCCTCATAGTCCAAGAACTCCGTATTAAGTGTGGCATAGCCATGCGACACCGACTTTAATTCAGAAAAGAAATGGTATGCTACTTCCGACAACGGCATCTTAACTGTCACCAAAATTTGCGCTTCATCATTATCTAAGTCCAGCAGCGTCCCCTTATGTTGCTCTGTTAATTTTAAAATTGCATTTAGCGTCTCACTAGGCGTCATAATTTCGGCCTTGATAAACGGCTCTGTCACATGGTCAATCAGACCAAAAGCCGGATATTGCGCCGGATTATTGATTTTCATTTCTTGACCATTCTTTAAGTAGACAAAGTATGTTACGTTCGGTGCCGTCGTTAAGACATCAATGCCATACTCATCCTGCAGACGTTCGCGAATAATTTCTAAATGAAAGGTCCCTAAAAAGCCGCAACGAAAACCTTGTCCTAATGCTTCTGAACGCTCCTCCACAAATGAAAAGGACGTGTCATTTAAACTCAGTTTATTAAGTGCCTGCTTCAACGCTGGAAAATCATTATTTTTAGGATAAATACCGGCAAAAACCAACTGTTTAGCCGGTTCATACCCTGGCAATGCCTCTTTAGTCGGATCTATCTTAGTTGTAATAGTATCACCAACCCGAATTTTTTTCGGGTCCTTGATGCCAGTGACAATATAGCCAACTTCACCAGCCTGTAATCCTTTTTGAGTTTGCATATTAGGTGTCAGCACCCCAATATCTTTAGGACGAAATGACATCTTTGCCTGCATTAACTGTAAGTCACTTGCGGCAGATAATTGCCCGTCAATTAGGCGCACATCAATAATTACTCCTTGGTAAGCATCATAGACTGAATCAAAGACCAATGCCTTAAGCGGCGCCTGATTGTTTCCTTTGGGCGCAGGAATTCGAGTTCTAATTGCTTCAAGTAATTCGGGAACTCCCTGCCCAGTTTTAGCAGAAATCAATAGCGTCTGCTCCGGCGTAAAGGACTTATCTAACTCCAGTAACTGCTGCTGCGTGCGGACAACATCAGCTGAAGCAATATCCACCTTGTTAATCACCGGAATTAACGCCAAATTGTTCTTCTTAGCAATGCGATAATTCGCAATCGTTTGCGCCTGAATACCTTGGGTTGCATCAACTAATAGCAGTGCCCCTTCAGTAGCTGCCAGACTCTTAGCAACTTCATAATTAAAATCCACATGGCCAGGAGTATCAATCAAATTGTATTCATATTCCTGACCGTCTTGTGCCTGGTAAAAGTTACGTACCGTTCTTGCCTTAACGGTAACACCATGCTCTTGTTCAACTTCCATATCATCCAACATTTGGTCACTAAATTCACGTTCACTGACCGTTTTAGTTAACGCCATAATTTGGTCGGCCAAAGTCGACTTACCATGATCGATGTGGGCAATAATGGCAAAATTACGAATTTGTGCTTGTTTCATTATCTGTTTGTTCCTTAAAAAATCCTGTTAAATAATATCGCATCTGAGCTTCGGCTTCCCCTACTAAATCAATCGTAAAGTCTGGATAAGTCAAGGCAACCTCTTGATGATTAAAACTAGCCAGCGAAGACATATTCATTAAGCCGCTGATAATTGCACTTTGAATAATGAATAAATGACTAAATTGTCCCTGCGTTAATAACTGATTGCTCTTCACTGCCAATAACTCCCCAAGTTCATGACTAAGTGCATACAGCTCATTGCGGCGCTTAATCGTCTCCGCCATGTTCGCCTTACCTTCTAAGACCGGGCCACGAATCGCATTTAACCTGACCAGTTCCGCATGGTTATTAATTAATGCTCGTGTAGAACTAATCATCAGGTCAATGAATTGAGCTTGAGTTACCTCTGGCTGCTGCTTAACCTGCTCGATAATTTTAGTGAAAAACACGCAATAATCTTCCAGCAGGATACTCATAAATAAGTCTTCCTTAGTCGCAAAATAATTAAAAATTGTGCCCTTAGCTACTCCAGCTGTATCAGCAATTTGTTTCATCGTAATTTGGGTATAACTTTGCTTAGCAAAAAGCTGCATCGCTACCTGCATAATTAATTCGCGTTTAGCCTGCTTTTGCTGCGTTGTATGAATATTTGGCATTTTTTCACCTCAGTTTAAAAGTATTATTACGCAAAAATGACCAAAGGTCAATTTTAATTAATAAAAAAGATCAGTTACCTGATCTTTCGTCTATTTGTTCATCGTTTCAATGTCAATTGTCTTATCTACCCAGTTGCCTTCAAAGAAATCGCGCTCGTGACTAACGATAACTACCCCACCAGGGAAATTAACAATTGCCTTGCGCAACGCGTCTTTAGTATCGCGATCTAAATGGTTGGTTGGCTCATCTAAGAACAGCAAGTTAGCCGGCTCAAACTGCATCTTCGCCAGCTTAACTTTTTCCTGCTCACCACCAGATAACTTCTTCAACGGACTCATTGCCTGCTGCGCCGTTACACCCATGCGTGCTAACGCACCACGCAATTCCTTCGGCTTTTGCCGTTCAAACTCTTCCTGCAAATATTGCAGCGGCGTCATATTATTGTTTGGCCAAGTTAAATCCTGCTTAAAATAAGCTAATTTGGCGGTTGTAGATAATTCAAAATTACCAAAAATCGGCTTTAATTGTCCTAACAGGGTTTTCAGCAAGGTCGACTTACCAATTCCGTTAAAACCAGTAATTGCCACCTTCTCATTGCCGCCAACTGAAAAGTTAAATGCCTCTTTAACTAGCGCGTGGTCATAGCCAATTACCAAATCTTGGGTCTGCAGTAATAAGTTAGACGCGGTTGCCACATAAGGAAAGTCAAAGCGCGCACGTCGGTTAGATTTCGGCGGTGTCAAAACATCCATGTGAGCTAATTGCCGTTCACGTGACTTGGCACTCTTAGAACGAGTTCCCGCCTTATTTTTACGGATATAAGCTTCTGTTTTGGCAATTTTACGCTGCTGGTTAGCGTAAGCCTTGAGATAAGTTTCGCGGTTAGCTTCTTTTTGCCGCATTGCTTGCTTCAAAGTTCCCGTATAACGCGTAATGGTGCCGACATCAACATCAATAATACAGTTGGTAATCCGGCCCAAAAAGTCGTAATCGTGGCTGACTACAATAAACGCACCAGTGAAGTCATTCAAGTAGTCGACTAACCAATCAATGTGTGACACATCAAGATAGTTAGTTGGCTCATCGAGCAATAATACATCCGGATTTTGCAGTAATAATTTAGCCAAAATAATTTTGGAACGCTGACCACCAGAAAGTTGGGCCACATCATGATCGTAACCTAATTCTGCTAAGCCCAAACCTGACGCAACACGTTCAATTTCGGTATCAATCCCGTAAAAATTATTTTCTTCTAAGTAAGTTTGAACTTTACCAGCCTTTTCTAATAGCTCGTCGTTGCCACTTTCAGCATATTTAGCGTAAAATCCGTTTAATTCGTCTTCTTTTTGATATAGTGCAGCAAATGCCGTGCGCAAAAAGCCGCGGATTGTTTCCCCCGGCGTTAACTTGGCATACTGGTCAAGATAGCCGACATCAACTTTGTTCTGCCACTTAACCTGACCTTCATCCGGCAGCATCTCGCCCGTCAAAATCTTAATTAAGGTTGATTTACCAACCCCATTTTGTCCCGTGACCCCCATGTGATCCTCTTTATTAAGGACAAAATTTGCATCCTCGTACAAGGTTTTATCCACAAAACTTTGGCCAAGATTTTTAACCGTTAGTAAACTCATCGTCCATCCCTTTCGAACTAAAACAACTCGTTCTAGTATATAATAAAGTCGCACTTTTAGCTCGAACAAAAAGCTGACCGCTGTTATTTGCTTACCCCAGCACAAAAAATATGATTATCATTGCGCCACTTTATGATAATTAATATTTTTACAATTTAGTATTGAATATAGCAATAAATTATGCTTTAATTAACTACAACAAACAAAGTATCAATATTAATTATAATATTTTTGAACCTTTAATTTATCAGTCTGATAGCTTTTGCAATCAAGACACTGATAATCATAGATTTAGTCACCTGCTAGATTAAACACCTAGCAGGATTGAGCAAATATATGCTCTATTCATTAAATCACTTACAGAAAACGTGCTAGGCTTTTAGCCTAGCATATTTTCTTTTGAAATCTTTTAATTAAATAAATTACTAAACTAATAAATCCCCAATTATAAACTTGATTGTAATTGCGGATTTTTGTCTGCCTAAAAAGCACTCACAACAAAAATTCGCTAAAGTCTTTTACATATTTTTGAAAGTAGACACAAATTTCAAGTATGCTTCCTGTTCATCAGTTTCAACTACACTAATCTGTTGCTGGTCAAATTCTCCCTCATGTAAGCATTCCTCAGGAAGGTATATTTGGTGAGTAACCGTTGCATTACCAATTAGTTCAACCCAGTAATTATCAGTATCCGCGTGAATTTTTGTCTTGACCAAGCCGCCCGGATTATAAACCGTCAGTAATTCGTCGGCAGCTACCTGCTTGGGATAGGTCAAGTGTCCCGCCAAGCTGGTCGCCGACATTCCCGTTCCACAAGCGTTGGTAAAACCGACACCGCGTTCGTATGTTTCCACAAATAATTTGTTAGGAGCTAAAATTTGCGCAAAGCTAACATTCACCCCATCGGGAAAATATTGGTTGGGGTGATTTAGTTTCTGCCCCAACTGCCCCAACATTTCATGAGCTTCATGAATATCTGACACAAAACTAATTAAGTGTGGATTAGGTACTGCTAACGCTGTAAATTTTAAACAATCAGAAAAAGCCGGAATGGATTGATTAATAATTTTAGTGAAAGCTAAATTATGCCAGCCGACATCATTCGCCGCAAACGAAACCGGCGCAATCTCAACACTAAAAGCCGGTACACCAGAAGCCAAATCCGGATATTGCTGCACACGTAAATTCGCAGCAGCCGTCTGCACCAAAAACTCGCGCTGATGAAATTTGCTGGCTAAATATCGCGCAACTGTGCGCAAGCCATTGCCGCACATCAATGCCTGTGAACCGTCCTTGTTAAAAATGCGCATTTGCGCAACAGCTGCTGGCGTGGTCGCGGGTTCAACCACTAATAAGCCATCGCTGCCGCCAAGCAGCCCTGTTTGCTCATCCGTCAATTTAATTGCCAAATTCTGTAATTCTGCAGTTGTCAGCGGCTTAACTAATTTAGTTTGATCTAGCAAAAAGAAGCTGTTTTGCGAGCCATGAACTTTTTCTATATTAATCATTTATTTTTGCTCCCTGTGTGAAAAAATTGTTGTAGATTTGTCTAACCGCTGCTGGAGCATCCTTGCGTTTAGTTCCCAGCATAATTGAAATCCGTGACGCACCCTGATTAATCATGTGAACACCAATGTTTTGTGCCGCCAGCGGTTCAATAATTTTGGCCATTACGCCAACTTTATTGCGCATTCCTTCGCCGACTACCATGATAATCGCATAATCATCAATCCACTCTAAACTATCTGGCTTCAGCTGCGTCCGAATTTCTTGGCACATCTTTTCGCGAACGCCAGCGGTAAACTGCCGATCATCAAAAATCACGGTCAGGTCATCAATCCCTGATGGCATATGTTCGTAAGAAATATGGTACTTATAAAAAATCTGCAACAGCTTCAGGGTAAAGCCGACCTCTTTGTTTAACAAATAACGGTGTAAGTACAGTGCTGAGAAGTGCGTTGCAGTTGCTACTCCCGTAATTACGTTCAGCGCATGAAAATCCTTTGCCGGAACAATCATTGTCCCTTTAAGATTAGGGTGATTGGTATTTTTGACGTTAATCGGCACGTTACCAGCTATCGCCGGCAAAATTGCTTCATCGTGAAAAACTGAAAACCCGGCATATGATAACTCCCGCATTTCCCGATAAGTCATTTTGCTGATTGCCTTTGGGTGCCTGACAATTGCTGGATTAGCCGAATAAATCGCATCAACATCAGTAAAGTTCTCATACACCCTGGCATGAAAGCCGCGAGCTAAAACAGCACCAGTGATATCCGAACCCCCACGCGAAAATGTGGCGATTTGTCCCTTCTTTGTTAGACCATAAAAGCCTGGCACAACCAAATAGCCGCTCGGCAGATGATATTTAGCCAAATTGTCATAAGTTTCCGGCACAATCATGGCATCTTGTGGATTAGCCGTTACTTCAATACCTAATTCGCCACTACCTGCAAAATGGGCATTTAAGTTTAATTGTTGCAATATTAACGTTAATATGTGTGCATTTAATATTTCACCATGCGCCTTGAATTCTGCTAATAAATAGTTATTATTTAGATATTCTTTTTTTGGTAAATTTAATAAAATTTGCTTTAGTACCGCCATTTTTTCAGTTGAAACAGAAAAATAACTGCCAATTTCCTCATAGCGCTGCCAAATCTGCTGCTGAATAGCAGTCAAACTCTGATTAGTAATAGTTTTATGTGCATAATCGATTAACAAATCCGTGATTTTACAATCAGTTTTATCCCGCTTACCAGGAGCTGAAGTCACAATGATTTTGCGCTCTGGGTCCGTTGTAATAATTTTAATAATTTTTTCAAAATGTGGGCCGTCTGCTAATGAACTGCCACCAAACTTAACTACTTTCATTTTGGGTCAAATCCTTTTTATAAAAAATCTAATCTGTCTTTTCGCGAGTTTAGGTGCAATTCTAGCATTTATTTTTTTATCTGCAAGGAAAATATTTTTTTCAGCTTGCAAAGCATTTTAATTTTTAAATTAAAATCATTGACATTATTCTCAAAAAAATATAATATTTATGCAATCGAAGAGGTTGCAGTGACCATCAGTAAATTAGTCGAGTTTTGCTAAAACTATGACGCTAATTAAAAGGGGAAGCTGCCGAAGCGTTAATTCACAAGCAGGAATTATCAGCTGGGCCATGGCCAAATAAGTCATGGACTGTCGTAGAAAATCTACGGAGCGCTTCCGACAATTTGATACCAGATATTAATTCGGTTCTTTTGTTTCAGCGCAAACAAAAGAACCTTTTTTGTTAGCTAATTTTGGAGGAATCAACTTGGTTACCGTTAATTCACAAGGACATTTATCAATTGGTGGTTGCGATGCAATCGATCTCGCTAGCGATTTCGGTACACCGCTGTACGTTTACGATGTCAGCCTAATTAGGCAGCAATTACAACAATTTCATAAAGCATTCAAACAAGCCGGCGTTAAATACGCAATTAGTTATGCCAGTAAGGCTTTTTCAATTAGGGCCATCGACCAAGTTATTGCCCAAGAAGACGGTCACTTAGACGTTGTTTCGGCTGGTGAATTAATGACCGCTGTTCAAGCTAATTTCCCAATGGAAAATGTCAGCTTTCATGGCAACAACAAGTCACTTGCGGAATTGCAGTTAGCCCTCGACAATCATGTTGGCACGATTATCGTTGATAATTTCCACGAATTGGAATTATTAAACAAACTGCTTCCTGAGCAGAAGCAGTCAGTCAATATCATGCTGCGAATCGCGCCCGGTATTTCAGCACATACCCACCGCTACATTCAAACTGGTCAAGTTGACAGTAAGTTCGGCTTCGACGTCCAGTCAGGTCAAGCAGAACAAGCATTGCAGTTAGTCTTACAAAATCCTAAACTGAACTTACGCGGCTACCACGCCCATATCGGTTCGCAGATTATGGCAGTTACAGGCTTTACCGCCCTAGTTCAAAAAATGGTGCAGCTTGCAGCCATGTGGCAGGAAAAATACCATTATCAGCCGCAAGTTTTAAATTTTGGCGGTGGATTTGGCATCAAATACACTAATCAGGACCAGCCTTTAACGCCACAAGAATTTGTTGACAGTATGGTGCAAACACTAAGAAAAGAAATTGCCCAGACTAATTTAACGCTGCCAGAAGTTTGGATTGAACCCGGCCGCTCCATTGTTGGCGAAGCCGGCTACAGCCTCTATACAATCGGCGCCCGCAAAAATATTCCTGGCATTCGCACTTACGTTAGCGTCGATGGCGGCATGGGCGATAATATCCGTCCTGCCCTTTACCAGGCTGATTATCAGGCAGTCTTAGCTGCTAATCCCCAAGCAAGGTCAGTTGAAACCGTGACAATTGCCGGCCGCTATTGTGAATCTGGCGACATCTTAGCAAAAGACCAACAACTGCCTTTAAGCGCGCCTGGTGATATTTTAGCAATTTTGGCAACAGGAGCTTACGGCTACTCGATGGCTTCCAATTACAACCGCGTCGGTCGTCCCGCCGTTGTTTTCGCCGAAAACGGACACGCCAAATTAGTCGTTAAGCGCGAAACTCTTGCCGATTTAACCAGATTAGACCTGAATTATCTTTAAGTAACACGAGGAAAAGCCATGAAGCAAACTGCACAAGAAATTATTAATTTTATTAGCAACGCCCCCAAAAAGACACCCGTTAAGGTTTATTTACAGGGCAATTTGGCAAATCTAGCTGTCCCTGAAAATATTGAGGCATTTTTAGATGACAAAATCGGAATTCTGTTCGGTGATTGGGCAGATGTTCAAAAATTTTTAACCAAGAACACAGCACAAATCACCCACTACCATGTTGAAAATGATGCGCGCAATTCCGCCGTGCCGTTACTTGACTATACGCAACTTGATGCCCGGATTGAACCCGGTGCGATTATTCGCGACCACGTCAAAATCGGCAAGCAGGCCGTGATTATGATGGGCGCCGTAATTAACATCGGCGCAGAAATCGGTGCCGGCACCATGATTGACATGGGAACCGTGATTGGCGGTCGGGCAATTATCGGTCAAAACGTACACGTTGGTGCTAATGCCGTTGTGGCAGGAGTAATTGAGCCGGCTTCAGCTAAGCCTGTCAGAATTGGCGACAACGTCTTAATTGGTGCAGGTGCCGCAATTTTAGAAGGTATTGAAGTTGGTGAAGGTGCCGTAATTGGTGCAGGTGCAGTTGTGACAAAAGACGTTGCGCCTAAGACAGTTGTTGCCGGCGTCCCAGCCAAAGTAATCAAGCAGGTTGATACCAAGACTAAAAGTAAAACTGGCCTAGAAGCCAGTTTGCGAAAGCTGTGATGACATGACTGAATTTATCGAACAGAAGTTAGTCAGAATTAGACGCCAGCTCCACCAAATTCCCGAACTGGCATTAAAAGAAACAGCAACGCAGAAATTATTGCTGCAATTAATTAGCGAATTGCCGCAGCAATTTTTAACAATTAAGACTTTCCCCGAATTACCAACGGCAATTATGGTGCACGTCAAAGGGAAACATGCTAACAAGACGATCGGTTACCGGGCAGACATTGACGGCTTGCCCGTTACTGAACAAAATAACCTGCCGTATCAATCACAACATCACGGTGTTATGCATGCCTGCGGTCACGATTTACACATGACGATTGCCCTTGGCGCTTTAAGCTACTTTGCTAATCACCAGCCGCAAGATAATTTGGTCTTCTTCTTCCAGCCAGCCGAAGAAAGTGAGAGTGGCGCCAAAATCGCTTATGACCAGCAGCTTTTCAGCGGTAAATTTGCCGTAGACGAAATTTACGCATTGCACGACACCCCGCAATTACCAGTGGGAACCATTGGAACTAGACAAGGCACCCTGTTTGCCGGAACAACCGAGGTCAACGTTGACTTTATCGGGCAAGATGGTCACGCCGCCTACCCGCAAAATGCTAATGACATGATTGTTGCTGCTGCGCAATTTATCACTCAAGTACAAACCATTATTTCGCGAAGTATTGACCCACTAAAGGCTGGTGTCATTACTTTAGGCAAAATGACCGCTGGCAGTGTCCGTAATGCCATTGCTGGCAATGCCCATATCGAAGGCACAATTCGCGGTTTAACTCAAGACATGATTGTTCTAATTAAACAGCGCTTGCGTGAAGTCGCTGCCGGCATAGCCACAAGCTACGGCGCGGATATCAAGATTAACTTTAACCAAGGCGGTTATTTTCCAGTTGAAAATGACCCAAGCTTAACCGCAGATTTGATTAATTATCTTAAACAAGCACCCCAAATCAACTTTGTCGAAACTGAACCGGCAATGACCGGTGAGGATTTTGGTTATTTAACTAATCATATCCCGGGGGCAATGTTCTGGTTAGGTGTCGGTGAACATGGCTCCCTGCACTCAGCAAATTTTAACCCTAATGAGCGAGCAATCCCAATTGGCGTGCAAACCGTAACTGGCTTTTTAAAAAGACGAATGCAGCACAATTAATAGAAAGGATTAACAATGTTATTACAAGATGCAGAAATTTTAACAGCTATCGTCACCCCGTTTAACGATGATGACACGATTAATTATTCAGGGCTCGAGGAACTGGTCAATTACTTATTAGACCACGGCAGCCAAGGCTTCGTTGTTGGCGGCACCACTGGTGAAGTCGCCACCTTATCTAATGAAGAAAAGTTGGAACTTTACCAAAAATTTGTTGAAATTACAGGCAATCGTGTGCCCGTAATCGTTGGTACTGGCTCTAATAACACGCAAGCTACGATTGAATTGAGCAGACAGGTCAGTCAGATAGAAGGACTGGCGGCACAATTAGTGGTCGTTCCCTACTACAACAAGCCTAATCAGCGAGGAATGATTGCCCACTTTACCGCAGTTGCAGCCCATTCACCGCTGCCAATCATTATCTACAACATCCCCGGACGTACTGGTGTCACAATGAGCAACGCTACTATTTTGGAATTAGCTAAAAATCCCCAAATCATTGGTGTTAAGCAATGCACTACTGTTGAAGACTTGGAATACTTGGTTGAACATGCACCCGATGACTTTTTGGTTTTCAGCGGTGAAGATGCACAAAGCTTGGCGGCTAAAACCGTCGGTGCTCAAGGAATAATTTCCGTTGCTTCTCACCTTTATGGCGACCAAATGAAACAAATGTACCAAGCGCTAGCTGCCGGTAACATTGCCGAAGCTGGAGCTTGGCAGCGTAAGTTAACACCGAAAATGGCAGCCTTGTTCATGTTTCCGTCACCATCCGGCGTTAAAGCTACACTAAATGCTCAAGGCTTCCATACTGGCGGCTGCCGTTTGCCAATCGCTAACTTAAATGACGATGAACAAAAGCAACTCGCCCGTGCACTCGGACTGCCAAACGATAATTTAAGTCAACCGATCAGATTACAGTTAGGAGATTAAGCATGATTAAAGTTTTAATTGCTGGCTTCAATGGGGCAATGGGACAGCGAGCTGTCAAGCTAGTACAAAAATTGCCAAACTATCAACTAGCAGCAGTCCTATCGCCTCACCTAAATAGCCTTGATCCAAGTGACTATCATTTAGACCAAAGTACCGCAGTTTTTACCAAGCTGGCAGATATTACTGGGCAATACGACATCTGGCTTGACTTCACTACTCCCAGTGCCGTTTACACCAATACCAAATTCGCAATTGATCACCAGATCAGACCCGTTATTGGCACCTCAGGATTAACTGATAGCCAAACTACCAAGCTGCAGACCTTGGCTAAGCAACTCAAAGTTGGCGGTATTATTGCCCCCAACTTCGGCTTGTCAGCAGTCTTATTAATGAAATTTGCTAAAATGGCAGCGGCATATTTCCCTAATGCAGAAATTATTGAAATGCACCATGCCGACAAAAAAGACGCACCATCGGGAACGGCAATCAAAACTGCCCAAGAAATTGCCCAAAATCGGGATCCTCAAACAACTGCCGCCTTTAACGACAACCCCGCACGCGGCGGCGATTATTACGGCGTACCAATTCACGCGGTCCGCTTACCCGGTTATGTTGCCCACGAACAGGTTTTGTTTGGTGGTGCGGGGGAAGCTTTAACTATCAGACAGGACTCATTTGACCGCAATTCATTTATGTCCGGCGTCGAACTCGCCCTAAAGCAAGTTCTGCAGCTCGATGAACTGATTGTTGGTCTTGAAAACTTAATTTAATCTGAAGGAGTATATTTTATGCCAGAACTAGCTGCTAACTTAGAAGCAATTGCCAATCAGCGTTTACTAACCACAACGCCATCAGCCATTCGCAAATTTGACCAAGAGATTTCTGGGATTCCCGGAATTATTAAATTAACTGTGGGCGAACCTGACCTAGATACACCAGAACATGTCAAACAAGCCGCGATTGCCAGCATCAACAATAACGAGTCACATTACGGCCGCCAAATGGGTGATCTTAGATTATGTCGCGCAGTTAGTGAATATCTAAAACGCAAACAGAATTTAACCTATGACCCTGAAACAGAAGTAACTGTTACCGTTGGAGCTACTGAAGCCATTGCGACCACGATTGTTTCGCTCTTTAACGCCGGCAATGAAGTCATCGTTCCCACGCCTACTTTCGCGCTTTACTTTTCACTGCTGCACCTATTTGGCGTTAAGGCAGTTACTATCAATACGGCTGAAGATGATTTTTTATTGCAGCCAGAGAAATTAGCGCAAACTTTGGCAGCACATCCTAATGCCAAGGGCATCATCCTGAATTATCCCAATAATCCAACCGGCCGTGAATATCCCGAGAGTTTAATCAAAAAATTGGCCGCTATCTTAGAAAAACACCAGCTATACGTGATTTCCGATGAAATTTATAGTGAGTTAATATACGACACCAAGCATTATTCCATCGCACGCTGTCTTCCTAAGCAAACAATCCTAATTAGCGGCTTGTCTAAATCCCACGCCATGACCGGTTACCGTGTCGGCTACATCGCTGCCCCGCAAAAAGTAACTAAACTGCTGACTACCACGCACGGACTGTTAGTAACCGCCGTCCCCAATATGACGCAAGTTGCTGCCGCCGAAGCATTATCAGTAAACGGCGATCGTGATCCGCAAAACGCCAGCAAAATTTACGCTGAACGCAAAGACCTGATTAGCACTGGTCTAAGTCAACTAGGTCTTGAGATTATTCCGCCAGAAGGTGCGTTTTACTTATTCGTCAAAATTCCCGCTGAATATGGCACTGACGATATAAAGTTTGCGTACGACCTAGCACAAAAAGCCCGCGTCGGTTGTATTCCCGGCAGTGCCTTCGGCGATGGCGGAATTGGCTATGTTCGCTTTTCTTACGCAGCTAGCCCTGAAAAAATTCGTGAAGCACTCACAAGAATAACCGAGTTTTTAAATAATTAAGGAAGTAATAATATGAATGGTTATAACGTTGCAATCTTAGGAGCTACCGGCGCTGTCGGCAGCCGCTTAATTAGTCAATTGGCAGAGTCGAATATTCCCGTTAAAAACTTAAAGCTGCTCGCTTCTGCCAGATCAGCCGGTAAAGTCCTAAAATTCAAAAATGAATCCTTAACAGTCGAAAAAACCACGCCAGATTCATTTAAAAATGTCGATTTAGTTTTGGCATCTGCTGGTGGCAATGTCTCCCAAAAGTTTCTTCCCATTGCCGTTCAAAGTGGTGCCGTCTGTGTCGACAACACCAGCGCCTTTCGTATGGACCCTGATGTCCCGCTCGTAATTCCAGAAGTTAATCGCGAAGCGCTAAAAAAACACCACGGGATTATTGCCAACCCCAACTGCTCAACTATCCAAATGGTAATCGCCTTAGCACCAATTTATCATGCTTTTGGGCTGAAACAAGTTATCGTCTCAACCTACCAAGCGGTTTCCGGTGCCGGTCAAGCTGCCTGGAACGAAATGCTGCGCCAAGCGCAGCAGCGCCTAAATAATGAAGCAATGACCGCCAAAATTACGCCAGTTAAAGGCGAACCGCACCACTATCCATTGGCCTTCAACCTTCTGCCGCAAATTGACGTTTTTGAAGATAACGGCTACACTCACGAGGAATGGAAGATGATCCACGAAACCAAAAAGATTTTACTGGACGACATGGATAGTCCCGACATCAAGGTCACCGCAACCTGTGTCAGAGTCCCAGTGGAACTTGGCCACGGCGAATCAGTTTACATTGAAGTTGCTGATAAAAAAGCAACAGTTGCAGATTTAAGACAGCAATTAATGAAAATGCCGGGAATTATTGTTCAAGACAAGCCAGCAGAGCAGCTCTACCCGCAGCCGCTAACTGCAGCTGGCAAGCGCGAAACTTTTGTCGGTCGTTTGCGTGCCGATGAAGAAAATCCCGGTGCCTTCAATTTGTGGATTGTTTCCGACAACTTGCTTAAGGGCGCAGCTTGGAACACCGTTGAAATCGCCGAATGCTTGGTCGAAGATGGTTTAATTTAACTAAAAAAGCAATACCTGATTTTGAATCAGATATTGCTTTTTTCTATTACATTCCTGCCTGTTTACGTTCCTGCTCATACTTTTGCAGTGCCTGCAGAACCTGCGGCCAATAACGTTTAGGCAAAATCAGTTGTAATTTGTCTTGATAAACCGGAAAATCGCTAGCCTTCATTCCCGTAATCCGCGCTAAATCTTGATCGGACAAGTGATATTCTCTGGTAATCCGCTTAATCTCAACAGATGCATGCCCGCGAAACCACGACCAGACAAAAAAGGCTAAAGCAAAACCGCCCGCAGTTAACCCCGCATTGGGTATTGTCCAGCCAAAGCTGCGCAAGCAGACAAAAAAGGCAGCAATAAAGGCAATCAATGCCGAAATTAAGCCATAAATAACTGGAAAAAGTGATTTTTTATGCATTTTGCCCTCCTAAAAAGCTAATTACCAAAAATATTATTATTGCTGCTATTTGAATTTGAATCGTCAGCCGGATTGTCATTATTAGTATCGTTAGAAACAACCGAGGAATAAATCTGATAATTAGTGAAAGCATTTGGATCCTTCCACTTAATGCTATTTCGTTCTTCGTTTAACTTATTAAGCCGCGTCTCATCATTATCTAAAGTCTCCGTTTCAAGACCCAAATTAGTCCGCAATTGATCCGAAGTTTTTTGCAGAATAGCAGTTGAGGCGACCTGAATTGAAGACCCATTAATCCAGGCATCATGCCCTTGAATATAACCGCTCTCCAGGTTGTCCATGCAGCCGCGATAGTTCATTGCTAAGGCAAGCATATCATTGAAAGTTAAATTGGTTTTGACATATTTAGTAAAGATCTTAACCAACTTACGATAATTAGTAAGCGTATTGACCGACATTGCCTTGTGGACAACTGCCGTAATTACCTGCCGCTGGCGCATCTGCCGGCCATAATCGCCGCGAGGATCATCGTGGCGCATCCGAACATAAGCAACTGCATGCCGACCATTTAAATGTTGCTTTCCTTTATGAAAATCACACCAGTCATACGAGAACTTAAATGGCACGTTGACATCAACACCGCCAACGGCGTCTACCAAGTTTTTCAATGCCTTCATATTAACTTCGATGTAATAATTAATCGGCACATTAACGAGCGCCGAAACAGTCTTCATTGATGCACTACTGCCGCCGACACCATAAGCCGAATTAATTCGGAACATATTATATTTATCGCCTGGGTCACCCAAGATATTAACCAAAGTATCACGAGGAATCGAAGTCATCGTCGCTTTATTCTTATCAGGATTAGCCGTCGCTAAAATTAAGGTATCAGAATTCCCCTTGTCATGACGACCTTCAATTCCCTGGTCAACGCCAAGAATTAAAACCGAAATCGGCTGTTTATTAGCAATTCGTGCGGAAGTTGCAGTGTTACCATCTTGACCGTCAATTGCGCTATGTAAGCTAAAATACATGTGTGCTGCCCAAGCTAAACCGCAGCTAACACACAGAACCGCAACAATCCCCACAATGCGCAAAAACGCATTTCCTTTTAAAGCAGCGGCCGGAGCCGCGAAGGCATGATTGCGATGAAGATTTAAAGAAGAGCGGTGGTGATAGTCTTCTCTTCGTTTAGAGTTTGGATTCATTCCTTTATCTATTCCCTTCCAATAACTGTCCAATGTATTTGTAACACTTTTAAACTTGAATTAAAATATTATCAAATATAATTAATAATATCTTATTTTTTGCTTTTTAGCATAATCATTATTAACATTAATTAGATACACAAAAGGAGAATTTTTTAATGACAATTCCAAAAAGAACCGCCGTTGACGAAGAATTAAAATGGGATTTAACCCGCGTTTTTAAATCTGATACTGACTGGGAACACGAATATACAACAGCCAAAACAAAAATACAAACTTTAAGCAAATTGCAGGCGAATTTTACCAGCTCAGGACATGATTTATATGATGGCCTAACCGAAATCTTAGCAGTTGGTCGTAAATTGGAAAAACTCTATGCCTACGCGACATTGTCCAGCGATGTTGATACGAGCAACGCCCACTATTTAGGTTATGTTGCTCAAGTTCAAGCCTTAGCCAGTCAATTTGATGCCGCAACTTCTTTTATTAATCCCGCAATTTTGGGGATTTCTGAAGCAAAACTAAGCCAATTTAAAGAAGAAGAACCGCGGCTTAAAAATTACGACCACTGGCTCGACCAGATTACCCAAATGCGGCCGCACACCTTGTCAGCTAAAGAAGAAAAACTAGTAGCCGATGCTGGCGATGCCATGAGCACTTCCGAAAACACCTTCAACGTCCTCACCAATTCTGACATGGAATACGGCTACGTCCAAAATGATGATGGTGACATGGTGCAGCTTTCCGATGGTTTGTATTCTTTATTAATTCAATCGCAAAATCGCGACGTGCGCCAAGATGCCTTTGATTCAATGTACGCTACTTACGGTCAATTCGAAAATTCGCTGGCCTCAACACTTTCTGGTGTTGTCAAGGAACATAATTACAACGCTAAAGTACATAATTATGATTCCGCACGCAGTGCCGCTTTACATGAAAATGGCGTTCCAACCGTAGTCTATGACACTTTAATTAAAGAAGTTGACTCCCACCTTGACCTACTTCACCGCTATGTTGCTTTACGCCAAAAGATCCTTGGTTTAGACGATTTACAAATGTGGGACATGTACGTGCCATTAACTGGTAAGCCGCTAATGTCCTACACCTTTGATGAAGCCAAGCAAGAAGCCAAACAGGCTTTGGCTCCACTAGGTGCTGACTACCTAAAACACGTTGACTACATCTTTAATAACCGCGTCATTGATGTCGTTGAATCGCAAAATAAAGCCACAGGAGCATATTCTGGCGGTTCTTACGATACCGATCCCTATGAATTGCTCAATTGGGAAGACAATATCGATTCACTGTACACACTGGTTCATGAAACTGGTCACTCCGTCCACAGCATGTACACACGTGAAACTCAGCCTTACGTGTACGGCGATTACCCTATCTTTGTCGCTGAAATCGCGTCAACAACTAACGAAAATATTCTAACAGAATACTTCTTGGATCATGTCACTGACCCCAAAACCCGCGCCTTTGTCCTAAACTACTACCTTGATTCCTTCAAAGGTACACTCTTTAGACAAACCCAATTTGCAGAATTTGAACAGTTTATCCACGAGCAAGATGCGAACGGCGAGCCGCTGACTGCTGATCGGCTTAACAATTTCTATGGTGATCTAAACCAGCGTTACTATGGCAACAGTGTTGAACCTGGCGGTGACATTGCTAAAGAATGGGCCCGGATCCCCCACTTTTACTATAACTTTTATGTTTACCAATACGCCACTGGTTTTGCGGCGGCAACTGCCTTAGCTAATAATATTGTCCACGGCACTGACAGCCAGCGCGAAGCTTATCTTGGTTATCTGAAGTCCGGCTCCAGTGACTATCCTGTAGAAATCATGAAGCGCGCCGGCGTTGACATGACGAAGCCTGATTACTTAGAAGACGCCTTTGCCATTTTTAGCAAGCGATTAGATGAGTTCGAACAAATTGTCGAAAGCAATTTTACAAAGTAATTTATTAATTTATTTGACTTTATTTTTTAAGTATTTTATAATTTAGCCATTAAGAGTTGGAGGTAATTCTGATGAATACAATAGAATGTCGCAGATTACAATTGAATACTCGTTTTTACTTTAGCTATTTTAGATAATGTTTGAGTTCATCTAGGTGAATTCAAACGGAACCCAAGTTTGAGTTTATCTATGATGGCTAAAGCAGTTTGGTTGCAATTAGTCACATACTTCTAAGTGGCTAATCACAACAATTTATTTAAAGATGATTTTGAGGTATCCACTTAGAAATAAGTGGATATTTTTTTATGGAGGAAATCACAATGAATCATCGTCTCAAGAAATTAATTACTGGTGTTAGTCTAGCAGGTCTACTACTGCTCGGCGGCTGCAGTCAAAACAAAACTAGTAAAACAGCCGTTAAGCATGTCGGGGTCCTGCAGGTTGTCCAGCATCCATCCCTTGATGATGCTTATAAAGGCTTCAAAGAAGGGTTAAAAGATGGTGGTTACGTCGAAGGCAAAAACCTGAAAATTGATTACCAAAATGCCCAAAACAGTCAGGATAACCTGAAAAGTATGAGTGATAAATTAATTAATGAAAAATCTGATTTACTATTGGGTATTGCCACTCCAGCTGCACAGAGTTTAGCTAACGCCACAAACAAAATCCCAACTGTTGTTACTGCCGTTACCGACCTTAAGGCCGCAAAACTCGTTAATTCCGAAACTAAACCAGGAAGAAACGTTACAGGAACAACCGATATGGTCTCAATTGACAAGCAAATCAAATTACTGCTGTCCATTGTCCCGAAGGCTAAGACGATCGGAATTATGTACAACGCTGGTGAAGCCAATTCTAAAATTCAAGCTGACCTAGCAATTGCCGCACTTAAGAAGGCCGGCGTTAAGGTTATTGTCAAAACAGCCAATTCAACCAACGATGTGCAACAAGTTACAGAAACATTGGCAGATAAAGTTCAAGGAATATACGTCCCAACAGACAATACTTTCGCTTCAGCTTCTTCACTAATTGGTAAAGTCGTTAAGGAAAAGAAAATTCCATTAGTTGCCGGTTCAACTGACCAAATCAAAGATGGCGGCTTAGCCTCAATCGGAATCGACTATGAAGCCCTTGGCAGACAAACCGGTAAAATGGCCGCTAAAATTCTATCAGGCAAAGCTAAACCAGAAAACATGCCTGTTGAAAAAGCGAACAACCTAAAATTAGTCGTTAATAAGAAGATGGCTAAGGCATTGGGGATCAATCCTAACTCAATTAAAGCACCTAAATAATTAAACTAGATAAGGAATAATAATTTATAATGAATACTTTTGGAGATTTACTTATTTCAGCCACGTCCCAAGGTCTGCTCTGGTCACTGATGGCAATTGGTGTTTACTTGACATTCCGAGTTTTAGATCTGGCTGACATGACGGCCGAAGGCAGCTTCCCGCTTGGTGGGGCAATTACTACCATGTGCTTAATTCAGGGCGTTAATCCAATTATCGCCACAATTGCCGCATTTGGCGGCGGCATGGTCGCCGGATTAATCACGGGTATCTTGAACACTAAGTTAAAGATTCCTGACTTACTCGCTGGGATTGTTACCATGACCGGCTTATATTCGATTACTTCTCGCGTAATGAAAAATGCCGCCAATGTCTCCCTATTAGGCAAAGATACAATCTTTACCATTGCCCAAAACTGGGGCCTATCACGCACCAATGCGGTAATTGTAATGGGCGCGATCATTGCTTTATTAGTAATTATTATCTTAATTGCCTTTTTTAGAACTGAGATTGGCTTAGCTATGCGGGCAACTGGTGACAATCCAGAAATGAGTGCAGCCAATGGTATTAAAACCCAAAGCATGAAAATTTGCGGTTACATGATTTCTAACGGTTGTATCGCCCTCTCCGGTGCCCTGCTCGCGCAAAATAACGGCTTCGCTGACCTTAACTCTGGTGTTGGGACGCTAGTTGTTGGGCTTGCCTCAATTATTATTGCGGAAGTATTGGTTCATAATTTGGGAATTGCCGCACGACTGCTAACACTGGTCTTAGGTGCGATTATTTACCGGATAATTCTGGCATTGGTCTTCCAGATGAACGTTCAACCTTCGGATGCTAAATTAGCTTCAGCTTTGGTCTTAATCATCTGCCTTGCCCTACCCAACTTTCACTTACATAAGAGAGGAACTAAGAATGTCTCACGTACTAAAAATTAAAAATCTCCACCAAACTTTTGAACAGGGCACAGTTAATGAAAATCGCGTCTTGCGCGGCATTGACCTCGAATTAAACGCAGGCGACTTTGTCACAATTATCGGTAGTAATGGGGCCGGCAAATCGACTTTGCTCAACAGTATTGCTGGAACCTTGCCAATTCAAGAAGGGCAGATTATCCTAAACGGCGAAGATATTACCAAACTGTCAGTTACCAAAAGAGCCAAAAATATCAGTCGGGTCTTTCAGGACCCCAAAATGGGGACCGCTGTTCGCTTAACTGTTGAAGAAAACCTTGCCCTTGCAATGAAGCGCGGACAGCATCGAACTTTTCGTGCTGGTGTTAAAGGTCAAGACCGTGAATTTTTTAAAAAGCAGCTTGCCCAACTTGACCTAAACTTAGAAAATCGCTTAAATGCCGAAATTGGCCTACTCTCTGGTGGTCAGCGTCAAGCAATTACCTTATTAATGGCCACCCTCAAACGCCCCGACTTAATCCTACTTGACGAACACACTGCTGCTCTTGACCCTCAGACTTCAATCACGGTTATGCAATTAACCGAAAAATTAATCAACGAGCAAGAATTAACTGCCTTCATGGTTACGCACAATATGGAAGATGCAATCCGCTATGGCAACCGGTTAATTATGCTTCATCAGGGTAAAATCGCACTCGACCTTGCGGGTGAAGAAAAGAAAAAGATGACTGTCCCCAAGTTAATGGATCTTTTCCAGCAGCACGTTGGCACTGAATTAAAAGACGATGCGGTTTTACTTGCCTAAAGTAAACATTCAATTACAAATAATACTTGCAGGTTATGCAAAAAAATAATATAACTATTAAAGGAAACAAAAAAGTTTCTCACATCAAGAAAACGACTTCTGATTAAGAAGTCGTTTTTAGTTTATAAACAAAACAATTACGGTTAAAATTTTACAATCAATAATCTCTTTAAAGGATCAAATTCATGAAAAAGCACTTCCATACAGCCGCTTGGCTGCTATTACTTATCTTGATCGCTGCAGTAGGATACTTATGTTTCTCCCCCAGCCTGCCTGTCAATTTGCCTGCTAGTAATCAGCAAATTTCCTATATTATGGTTGGTCAGGCTCCCGTGGCCTACGTTCCCTTTCAAGAAATTGGTCAACTAGGTTTTTGGCTAAATATCTTAATGACCATTCCGTTAGGGATAATTATTGCAGCAATAACAAAATACCGGTGGCAATTAAAGCTAATCACGATTACCGGTATTGCAATTGGCTGCTTCATTGAAGTAACTCAGTTTATTTTGGATAACCTATCACTTGCAGCCCGCTGGGTTGACATCAATGACGTGATCGCTAATGGCTTAGGCTTCATTATGGGCTACTTGCTAATTAGAGCTATTGCAAAATTGTTTTCTAAATAAGCTAATTAACCAACTCTTTAAAAACTGTTAAGATTGAAGCTTTTAGAACAAATAATACTGCTAAATAAACAACAAATCCGACCATAACTTCGACTATTAACATTGACCAACTAGTAGCAACCACGCGATCAAGCCACAGAACACATACGTACATAATTAAGCCTGCAAATAAATACTTGTCAAACTCATGGAATAATTCATGAAAATGCACTTGTCTTCGAATTACCCAAAGTTGATAGCCAGTTATTGCCGCTTCCGAAATAACTGTTGCCAGTGCAGCACCAACTGCACCATTCAAGATAATTAAAATAATATTACCCAGTACGTTGACAACTGCCCCTAAAATAACCGAAATAGTATAATTTCTATTTTGATTAGTTGGCAACAAATACTGGTTACCAAGCACGTTACTCCAAGCAATCGGCAAGACTACAAAAGATTCAACCATCATAATTGGAATTACGTCAGTAAATTGGACCGTTAAAAATAACGGAATAAGTTTATGTGCAATTACTAACAATCCAAAGGTCATTGGCACTGAAATTGCAGAAACAAACGAAAAACTTTTATACAGATATTCTTTTGTTTTACGATAATTTCTATTGGCAAAGGCATTGGCAACGTGCGGCAACATCACCGTTCCCGTTGCTGTGACTATTCCTAACAACATTTTTACAATCTTGTCTGACTGGTCAAAATAACCTGCTGCTTGAACACTCTTTAACGATCCCAGCATAGTTTTATTCAATACCCAGTATATCTGTGAAGCCACTTGCGGGATAAATAAAGCTAGTGCTGGTTTAAGGTGGCGCAAAATAGCTAACGACCTAAAGTTAGGATGACCAACGTACTTTTTCAAACTCGGAAACATTGTCAAGTTGCCAATTAATAGTGAGACCGATGAAATCAGGATATATTTG
This sequence comes from Lactobacillus sp. ESL0680, assembly GCF_029392855.1. Classification (NCBI taxonomy): domain Bacteria; kingdom Bacillati; phylum Bacillota; class Bacilli; order Lactobacillales; family Lactobacillaceae; genus Lactobacillus; species Lactobacillus sp. ESL0680. Next base: position 1,483,270 of record NZ_CP113945.1, read on the forward strand.
ACCAAATCTGCAGGAGATTTAACAAAAATAAAGATACTAATAACCGTTAGTATCTTTACAATAAAGTTTCTGATAACAGTTACAGAAAAATTTTCCACACCCATAAAAAGCCATGAAATATCAAGAGCAGAGGCAACCAGCGAAAATGATTGTGCCCAATAATAGATGTGATATTGCTTAATGCATGACAAAAAAATCAGAAATAGTAAAAACGATAAAATACTTGTACCAATTTTTAAAAATAAAATTTCATAAAAAGTTTGTGTGACTAATTCATGATTATCACGAACAAAAGCGATTTGCCGTTCAGCGTATAAATTAATGCCAATACTGCCTAGCAGAATAAAGTATTGCATTGTCGCAGTAGTAAAGGAACTAATTCCTACACCTCGAGGCCCAACAACTTGCGCAATATACGGCGTAGTAACTAAAGGTACAAGTACAATAAAAATCTGGTAAATAATATTATATAAATAGTTTTTAACAACTTTCATATATCAGCCTTTAACTTAGTTCGGGTTGCACTTGCACATCTTTACCCTGCCACGCACTAGATGCTAGTAATATTGCAACAGGTATAAACAATTCAAAGTGCTGCAGGGAGGTTTCAGTGAAGCCAAGCAGGACGTACATGGTGAAGATCAGTATATCTTTAATCCGCATTTTTTTAATTTTCCACCCCATCATCACCAAAATATATAATAGTTGGATAGTAAATATCATTCCTTTTGCAAGTAATGCCTGCAAATAACCATTATCAAACATTGCTGATTCCAGCTGCGGGGTTTTTAACAGATGGATACCATACATTGAATAAAATTGTTTGTACAGGGCTAACCTGCCTGACAGCATATTATTCAATAGTGGCGAATATTGGTAAAACAAAGTACACAAAGAAAGCACAAAGAGTGCAATCGGTATTAGGCAAACTAATTTTGAAACAGTTGCATTAACTCTCAGATAGATTTTATTCCCCAATATAAATGCAATCAGACAATAAAGCAAAATAACATAAGTTGAAGTTCTAGACTGCGTCTGCGTATAAATAATGTAGGTTAGAATACCAACAGCCAAATTAGCCACACGTTCAAATTTTGCTCGTTTAATAGCACAGAAATCCAGCACCACTGCCAGCCATAATTGCATCGCTACGTTAGGATGAGTAAAGCCCAAAGATTTTCTAAAAACATAACCATTGCCGCGCCACATTTCAAAGTTATTTGCACCCCGACCGGTTAATAAATTAGCTAATACTATTAGACCAAATGTTACCCCCGAGATAATTGCCAACCACTTCAATATTTTGTTGGAATCAATACCAACCGTCGTATGCAGTACATAAATAAAGGTAATCATCAATGTACCCGAAATCATATACATCGCGCCATTTATTAGACAAATAAACAGCGACAACAAAAATAGAAAAATAAAAGAATAACTAAATTTATTATTTGAAAATAGAATTGTGAGCATTACCAGCATACTCACAACTGCTTGAATCGCACTTGAAAGTGAATTAGAGATTAGTCCTGCCCCACTTAGAATTGCCATCACTGAAACAACAACAGACATCATAATAATTAATTTAGTTATAGTTGTTACTTTCAAACGTAAATCCCCATCATCAATTATATAGCTGCAAAATCACTTGATTAACCGTTTAATTTTGTTATACGTACCATAACCCAATAGAAAATCAATATAATGCTTCAGATACTTCTTCATCACTAGCACCTTACCATTCCTATTCTTTTCATCTTTCCAAGAAGCAGCATAATGGTGGATCGAAATTGTATTCGGCTTAATCGCTAATTTTCCCTGCCAAAAATTTACAGGACAAAAATACGAACTTGGATAGATAACTACATTATCAATCTTTTGCTTAGTCCCATTAAATTTAAATCCTCTTTTTGCTAGCAAGTGTGTTGTTATATCCGTACAAATCATTTGGTTAAACGTGCCGTCATGATTAATAAAATGCAGCTTTTGATACTCATTAAGATTAGCCCAGATAAGTTTATTACCCTTGACGGCGCCAAAACCTCCACCAGTATTAATTGTCAGCCGATCTTCACAGCCAAAATAAGCTTCCGCAGCCAGAACCGAATTCAAACTCTTAATTAGCTCAACATCAGTATCCAAATAGATGCCACCATGATGATAGATTATGTCTAACCTTGCGACATCTGAGACAAAAGCCCATTTTTGTTTTTCATAGGCTTCCCTTATAAAATCGTACTTATTAACATCAAAATTACTTTCATCCCACTGCACAATCGCATAATCTGGGCAATATTTTTGCCAGGAACTTATGCAACGCTGAACTTCGGGTGGCAGAGGTGCCTTGCCAAACCAGCAATAATTAATAACTTTGGGTATCATTTGCGTATTCCTCAAAATAATTGCCTCACCAAAGTTTCCAAATTCTGATTGAACTTTTGATTATTACTATGAAACTTAGGTTGCTTATTATCTTTTTCGGCACGAATTGCTTCAGCCAAATCTTCAATATTAGTAATAACTTTAATGGGAAAACCACGCTTTTGTAAGTCAGTGCAAAAGATTAATTGATGATTATTAACATGCTCGTTGAATTTTTCCTGACGCGGAACCACAATTGGCGTCTTCCCCTGACTAATGACTTCAATAAAAGACGATGGACCGCCATGAGTAATAATTACCGAAGCCTGGTTAATTAGCGCCTGCATTTTGGCTGGTGAAATGAATTTTTCATACCGGCAATTTTGGGGCAAATAAGTACTATAGCCAATCTGGATAAATACTTCATCCGTAATTTTATTCTGGGCCTTTAATTGGTCGACCTTCTTGATTAAACGATTAAATGATTGCTCGTGCGTCCCGACAGTTACAAAAATCATCAAAAAATACTTCCTAAATTTTTTGCCTTAGGATAGACCTGCTTCATTTCTTCCCACTGAACAATAAACAAGTCAGTGACAGGATACACAAGTCTTCCCGTTAATGTCGGTTTGTTTATTCTGTCAAATACTTCAATATAAACAGTCTTCATTCCCAATAGCTTGCCAACATAAAAGAACGGAACAGCAACCGCCGCACCAGAAGAAATTATCAAATTTGGTCGTTCTTTTTTAAGAATTTTAATTGCCAAAAAAGTATTCCTAATTAAATTTTTCAAATTCCGATTAGTTGGAAAATAGCACGAATACATTTTTTCTTTAGCCAATAAATTTACTGCATCTTTTTTGGGAAAAGTCACCCAAAAGCGATCCTTATCCCGCCAAAATTTTTCAAGCAGATATAAATGAGTTAAGTGCCCACCACTAGAGCCAACCAAACAAACTTTCATTAGTAATTCCTTTTTTATCTAATAGGTTGTATTAGGAAAGCAAACAACAACGACAGTTTTTAGCAAAATTTGCATATCTAACCAAAGATTAGCTTTATTGATGTAGATAATATCTATTTTGACCATTTCATAAAAACTAACCGCATTTCTTTCTGTCACTTGCCACAAGCCTGTACAGCCTGGCTTAACTACCAGTCTTTGCATGTCAAAATTTGTATACTCAGTTAGTTCACGCTCTAATGGCGGCCTGGGTCCAACTAGCGTCATGTCCCCTTTTAATACATTCCAGAGCTGTGGCAATTCATCTAAACTATGCTTCCTAATTATTCTCCCCACTTTAGTCACGCGCGGATCATTCTTCATTTTAAACATTGCCCCAGCAACTTCATTTTTATGAAGCAAGCCATTAAATTGTGCATCCGCATCGACCACCATTGACCTAAATTTATACATTCTAAATTTACGGCCGTTTTTGCCAATTCGAATTTGAGAATAAAAAATTGGCCCAGGTGAACTCTTATCTAATTTAATCGCAACAGCAATTACTAGAAAAAGTGGACTTAAAATTATTAGCGCCAACAGACTTAACGCAATATCAAAACGTCTTTTTAAAAAACGATACATATTCCGTCCATTAATCATATTTTGATCTAGCAAAATTTTATTTTTAAGTTCCATTGGCCCTCTTCCTTACTACAACAAATTTAAAATCTCTTGGATTTTCTAATATTGCTCAATCTTTTATTGAGTAGTTCGGAATTTTTTAAAAAATTTCGGATTACATGTTAGCTGAGTAATTACCAACATCATTTATCGCTGCATCGTTTAGAAATCATTTACATTATGACCTGTTTTTTGGTACTACATCATTTAGTACATAGCCTAATAAATTAGCTTTTGCCTTTTGCAAAAGTTCCACAGACTTCTTAACAGCAACCTTTTGCGCTAGACCTTGACGAACAACCAACACAACACCGTCTACTTTTGGAGAAATAACTCGAGTATCAGTTACTGTGAGTACTGGCGGAACATCCAAAACCAGCAAGTCATAATAATTTCTAAAATAAGCAAGCAATTTTTCCATTCGTCTTGATCCTAAAAGTGCCGCTGGATTAGGTGGGATAGGGCCACTAGTAATTATTGCTAAATTATTAATTGGACTCTGATGTACTACCAAATCAAAACTTGCATCACTTGATAAAATTGTTGACAAGCCGTGGCGGCTATCGTGTAAGCCAAATGTGCTTTGAATTGTTGGCTGACGCAAATCCGCATCAATAAATAAAACTTTTCGCCCTTGCTTGGCCCAAGCAACTGCTAAATTCGCGGAAACAGTCGACTTCCCTTCATTAGCTTGCGAAGAAGTAATTAGAATTGTTTTCAATTCATGATTAACCGCCGAAAAATTTATATTTGTTAGAATTGTTCGAAATTGTTCAGAAACAATATTTTTCGAATCAGTGTCAGTAATTAGCTTGATTCCTTTTTTGCTACTTGTAGTAGATTTTTTGCTTTTTTTGCGATGAAACATCTTCATAAATATCCTTGCTAATTAAAACTCAACGATGCCGCTTGTAATTCTGGGTTGGCTGGATTCTAAAAATATGACCCAAATTTGGCAACCCAAGTTCAGTCGTCAAAAACTCGTCACCCTTAACAGCCGTATCGGTTATTTCTCTAATAAAGGCATAACTCAAACCGATTAACAATCCAACACCCGCACCAATTAATAACATTACTGAGGTTTTGGGAAATGTTTTTTGCTTTACCGGTAAGGCTTTAGAAACAATCATCACGTTGTCAATGCTCATTATTTTACTGATTTTACTTTTAAACACACTGGCAATCTCGTTAGCAATCGTCGCTGCTTCATCTGGATCATGACTTTTTACGTTTAAAGCAAAGATCTGTGAATTTTGATTACTGGTAATTGAAATATCTTTTCGAAGCTGCTTAACACTGACATAATAGGGCTTTATGGTATCACTTGGATTAGCTAAATTTTGACTAGCAGCTTTTAAGACCACTTGATTAGTAATAATATCTTTATACGTATTAATCATTTGCACATCAGCTTGCTGGCCCTGATAAATACCATTAAGGTCAGAGCCAACTTTCTTTTGGTTGACCAATATTTGTGTAGTTGCCGTATATTGCGGCGCGATGACAAATTTTCCTATGCCTATTGCGGCGACCAGACAAACTACAAAACTAGTTATAATAAAAATTATATGTTTGCGAATTATTCCAAGTATTTGATAAAAATTCAAATAGTCTTCCATGCTATTCCCCAAGTCTCAAAAAGTTAATCTGCCTAATTCCAAGCTATTGAAATTTTATATTTAGGGCAAAAAAATAAATCCTCTATATTACTAATAAAGAGGATTAACCAAAAATTCTAAATAATATTTAAGCTAGCAAGTAAAATTTAATAGCTTTTGACTAATTCATCGGCAAGCATATCATTATTAGTAATATATATACACAGCTAGTTATAATGTATAACTATCCATGAATAATGTCAAATCATATTTGCCATAGCAATTGTAAACGTGTGAAAGTTTTAAATAAAATATATTAATATATTTTATTTATTAATTTTAGCTTCAACATAACGAGTAAAAAGCCACAGATCAACTGCCAACACAATCGCGTCATAAAATAAGAAGAGCCAAAAATCTCCAATTATACCGACTTTGGGTACTATCATTTCCATATCTTGGTAAGAACTACCAGTCAAAAAATGACTGATATTGGCAACAACATCCCACCAAATGTTATAACTAATCACCAATAACCAGCTGACTAGAATAATCATTACTAACCGCACCAGCCAAGTGATAATTCGGTGCGACTTACCAAACCAAAAGTCAATCACAGTATGACTGCTAAAATTCAAACAGCTGACTGTCAGATAAATTGCAAGACCAATAAGCAATAATAACAGCGCCGCTAATAGTAACTTCCCACATTTTAACAAGGTTAAGTGCGTGACCCAATAGCCAAAAGCTGCTATCTGCTGTCTGGTATATTCATCAACTGGGTAAAGCAGCACTAGTATTATTACCAATTCAATACCCAATAAAAAATCAAGATAGATAAACGCAATTCCAGAAGAAATCGTATTAGTTAAATATAATTGGTCATCATGTAGTGGGATTAACCGCCACGTCTGGTCATGATTAAATTTTTCATTTTGCCAACAAGTAATTCCAAGATAAATTAAATTTGCCAGTAAGCAAAACAAAATAAAGACCGTTTGTAAGTAGTTTGGATAGAACTCCCACCGGTTTGCCTGCGGCGTCGTAAAGATCATTATTAATGAACATACGACTGTAGCCAATAATTGTATGCCAAATACGCGATAAGTTAAGCGTGTTTTTTGTCTAAATAAGACTTTAAATAGCCGCCAACATTTTTTCATCAGATTTTTCACCTCAATTAATTTTAACACTATATGCTGTTTAACTTTCAAGAATAATAAAAGGACCAAAATCAATCATGACCTTGGTCCTTTATTGTTATTTTGCATATTCCTGCCAGAACTTCCAAGCCAAATCTTGGTAAAGCTTGCAGCCAGCTAAATAATTACTTACTGGTGTGTATTCATTAGGTTCGTGGGCAACATCCCCCGGTGCCGGTCCCATAATTACAATTGGGAAGTCGCCAGCAGCCCGGATATATTCCGAAGCATCGGTCGCACCTGTATCGGCGACAAAATCACCACCATAATTCATCGTTTCCTTAATGACAGCTTGCGTTAACTTGGCAAGCTTGGTGTGCTTCTGGTTAGGCAGCGGTACTTCTGGAAAACTATAACGAATTGTCAGCTCTGCTCCCTGCTGGTTCAACTCAGCCACAATTTCTTCAAGTTCCTTGTAAATTTGGTCATTCGGATAAAGCGGCGTTGTTCTAATATTACCTGAAAGCCAAGCACTATCTGGAACCGAATTAATTTGACTGCCGCCCTGAATTTGACTAATCACATGAGTCAATGGTCCTAAGACTGGGTCTACTTGGTCGTGACTATCCATCTTAGCTTGTGCCTTTTGAGCAAAAGCAACCAGCGGCATAATGGCATTTTTACCCTTTTCCGGTGTTGACGAATGGACTGTTACACCTTTGGAAGTCACATAATAATCAATAACACCCTTGTGCGTCACTACAATGTCACAGTTAGATGCTTCGCCGATAATTAACCCATCGAGATCGTCGGCGTAACCTTCTTTAGTTAGTTGGGCTGCACCATATTCGCCTGTTTCCTCACCAACTGAGGCTAATAAGCGAATGCGTCCCGGCAACTCTTGACCGCTTTCTAATAAATCAAGCATCGCGACGACCATTGCGGCTAATCCTGACTTCATGTCACTAGCACCGCGGCCATACAAGTTGCCGTCTTTAATAGTTGCGGTAAATGGTGGCGTTTGCCAATTATCTAAACTACCTGCAGAAACCACATCTTCATGTCCAGAAAAGCCTAATAACGGTCCCTGCATCCCCATATCAATGACCAAATTATCACGATCTTCGGCATAAGTAACCCACGTGATCTTTACTGGATAATCTTTGAACAAATTAGCCAGGTAATCAGCCACTTCCGTTTCGTGATCGTTAGCCGATTCAATACTGATTAAGTCAGATAATATCTTAAGTGCTTTTTTGTCTTCCATTATATAGCCTCTATGCTTCCAACACTTTAGCCAAAAAGTCCTGTGCCCGTTCGGTCTTTGGGTGAGCAAAGAACTCACTTGGTGTTGCCTTCTCCTGAATATAACCATCCGCCATAAACCAAACCTGGTTGGCGACATTCTTGGCAAAGCCCATTTCGTGGGTAACAACAACCATCGTCATCCCTTTTTGAGCCAAATCCTGCATAACCTTCAGTACTTCGCCAACCATTTCTGGATCAAGTGCCGAGGTTGGCTCATCAAACAGCATCATTTCTGGATCCATTGCCAGTGCCCGCGCAATCGCGACCCGTTGCTGCTGACCTCCCGATAGGCTACTAGGAAACGCATCAGCCTTATCAGCCAGTCCAACTTGTGCAAGTAATTCCTTTGCCTTAGTAGTTGCCGCTTCATCAGTCACATGCTTGACCTTCATCGGTGCCAATTTTAAATTTTCCAAAACACTCATATGCGGGAAGAGGTTAAATTGCTGGAACACCATGCCCATCTTTTCCCGCAAAGTATTCAGTTCATCTTCACTTAAGGCAGTTAATTCCTTATCTTCAAAAATTACCTTCCCAGAAGTTGGTTGGTCCAGTAAATTCAAACACCGCAAGAAGGTACTTTTACCAGCACCTGATGGTCCAATCAAACAGATAACCTGACCATCTTTAACTTCAGCGTTAATATCTTTTAAAACTTCGTTATTGCCAAAAGTCTTTTTTAAATGCTCAACTTTAATCAGTGGTTGTTCGTTACTCATGTTTCATCTTCCCTTCAAATACTTTCATCAGACTAGACAAGCTAAACGTAATGATAAAGTATAGAATCATCGTAATTACTAATGGCATTACGCCCCGGTAAGTATCGGCCTGCACAATTCTTGATTGGTAAATCAAATCTTTAACCCCGATAACCGATACGATTGAACTTTCCTTAATTAAGGAAACAAATTCATTCCCCAGAGCTGGCCAAATATTTTTCATTGCCTGCGGCATAATGACGTAACGCATTGTTTCTGTTCTTGACATTCCCAAGGACCGTGAAGCTTCGGTTTGTCCGGGAGCAATTGAGTTAATCCCTGAACGAATAACCTCCGCAACATACGATGCCGAATTAAGTGAAACTGCAATAATCCCAGATAACAGTGCCGGAATATTAACCACCAGTCCCAAGCCAAAGTAAATAAAGAGCAATTGCACCATCAGTGGTGTACCACGAACAAATTCAATATAAGCCGTGGCAATTGAATGGGCAACTTTATTACGGCTCAGACGCATTAAGGCAAGAATTGCACCTAGCAAGAAGCCAAAGAAGACAGAAATTACAGAAATAAACAAGGTGTAGCCCACGCCAGCGACAAAGAAGTCTTTGTATGCCCACATGGAATTATCAATTTTAGCCGATTTTTTGGACTTACCATTTGATGCCAAGTATTTACCTGCCATTGGCAAGTAGTCTTTTTTAATTAAGTCTTTTGCTTTAATTTCATCAATTGACTTATTAGCCGCATTGACTAAACTTTGAGCACCCTTATGAAAGGCAACGGATGAGCCAACTGACTTATCCTTGAAGCCCGAACGAATATTGATAATCCCCGTTGTGTTTTTAACATAAGCATCGGCTGAAGCTGAATCAACTGCAACCGCATCAAACTTATGTGTCTGTAATGCCAAAATCAGGTCGCTATCTTTATCCATTGTTTTCAGCGTGACCTTGGGTGCTTGCTTCTTAATTAAATCACTTTGCAAACTGCCCGTTTGGGCGGCAATTGCTTTGCCATCAAAGGAATGAAAATCGTGGTATTTGTCTGCATCAGCTTTTCTGATAATCAAATCTTGACCACTGGCATAATAGACCTGACTAAAGGCAACGCTCTTTGCCCGTTTAGGTGAAGCCGACATCCCAGAAATAACCATGTCAACTTTGCCAGTTTCTAGAGCTACCAGCAGCGAATCAAAGTCCATGGTCTTAACAACGAGCTTAACACCCATGTCATGGGCAATCTTTTTACCGACCTCAATGTCCATGCCATATACTTTTGACTTACCATTAACATTCTTTACAAATTCATAAGGCGGAAAGTCGGGACTAGTCCCCATAATCAACTCACCCTTTTGTTTGACCTTTTGTAAATAATTATCTGTTGCTTTTGGTGCTTGAGCCGCCTGCACACCACTAACACAATTGACTAACATTGTCAGTGTTACCAGCATTACTAAGGCAGCCTTGAGCCATTTAATTGCCTTTTTCATTGCTTATTCCTCACTTCTTGCTCTTATATCTGATTAAAAATGAACTCTCTTGGTTATATCGTCGTTTATTTTCTAAATTCATTTTTAACCTCCTAGATATAAAAAACTCGTCCCTTCTTACATTCCTGTAAGAAGAGACGAGTTTTTACCCGCGGTACCACTCTTATTGATACAAAGTATCCGCTTATTAATTGACTGCATTATTGCCTAAGCACGCCTTCATCCATCTTCTAATTTGCCTTCCACTCTACGCAAATTCGCTTAATAGAAAAATGAATTACTACTCCTAAGCTATTTAACTAGCAATTATAACAGAAAAATCTGGATTGTCCATTATTTTTTGCCCTAATGTTAAAAAATAATGATTAATAAGTGAGATTAGTAATTATTTAGTAAAGCTAAATCCAGCCAACCTTTGCAAATAAAAACTGATGAAGAATTTTCCTCATCAGTTTTTATTTTTTAAATTAATTAAGCTTGTGAAGCACCAGAAACAGCGTCTGATTCGTCTTCCTTCATTTGGTTATCCTTAGTTACAGGGTAAGGCTTAATTCTTGAAGGATCTGTGTTTGACTTCAAATCATCAGTGGTGTAATTGAAATGTGTCAAACGTGCTTTCTTAACATCTTCAATTGTCTTGCAGCCAGTTAATTGCATATCAATTACTAATTCATCGTTCAATTGTTTAATAACTGATTCAACACCCTTAGCACCACCAAGAGCTAATGCATAAAGGTAAGGACGGCCGATACCAACAAGGTCAGCACCTAAAGCTAAAGCCTTGAAGACATGTGAACCACGACGAACACCAGAATCAAAGATAATTGGCACACGGTGATTTACTGCCTTGGCGATTTCTGGCAACATATCAATTGTTGCAGGACCACTATCAACTTCACGGCCACCATGGTTAGTAACGTAAATACCGTCAGCACCAGCACCCATTGCTAAGTATGCATCTTCAGCACAAACTACACCCTTAACGAAGACTGGAAGACCTGACATTTCCTTAATCCGTTTAACATCATCTGGACCAATCTTTTGTGCAGATGAAGCGTACATTTGCGCAACGGTTTGACCTTCACCCTTACCGCCTTGGTAACGAGTAAAGAAGTCTAGTGGTACTGGATAAGCAAATTGAGTTCTCAAGTTAGCTTCACGATAGCCTGATACCAAAGCATCAACAGTTAAGAAGATACCATTGTAACCAGCCTTCTTAATTGCATCAAAGACCATCTTGTTAAATTCCCAATCTTTACTTAAGTAAAGTTGGAAGAAACGTGGTGCGCCTGGAGCTGCTGCTGCAATTTCTTCAACACTCTTATTGCCATAAGTACTTGATGAGAATAATGCTCCAGCTGCTGCTGCACCCTTTTGAGTAGCAACTTCGGCATCCTTATGAGCAATTCCATGACAAGCAATAGGTGAAATCATAATTGGGGTCTTCAAATTCATCCCCATAAATTCAGTATCAGTTTGCGGATTATCCATATTAGTTAAAGCCCGCGGTACAATTTGAAAATGATTAAAAGCAGAGGTATTGTTCCGCCATGTCCACTCATTTTCTGAACCTGAGGCAATATAATAATATGCGCCTTCTGGCATGACTTCTTTTGCACGTTCCTCAAGCTCATCAACGTTAATCATATTAATAGCTTCGTCACGATCACTTTGGGGAAATCCATTATAATATGCTGTCATTTTAAAAACTCCTTTATGTAAAACTTTTACATCTCTATTATACATGCAAATGCTTACAGTAGTTAGTGAAATTTCTCAAGAATGTTAAAATAACGCCAATAAGACTGCTTGTTTTTTCACAAGCAAAAAGAAAGCGACTTGTAAATCACTTTCTAATTTTGATCTTTCCTTATAAATTATGCCTAATTAAATGAGTGAAATAAGTAACAAGATAAATAAAAACTTCAATGACGGCAATAAAAAAAGTTACCGGCAGATTAGTTACAAAACCTAAATACAATCCTAGCCAGACACCAACTAAGGCAAAGAAGACTGACCAGGCAATCATTGAACCAACCGTCTTGCCAAGATAGTTAGCAGTTGCCGGCGGCAATGTCAGTAATATAAACACTAACAGTGAACCCACAATTTGGGCACCAACCGAAACCGACATCGCTAATGCAATCAGAAAAATCAGGCTAACCATACCCGTCTTTACCCCATGAGCTAATGCACCAATATGGTCAAACGAATCAAAGTTTAATTGCCGTTGAATTGCAAAGATTAACAGCAAAACAATTACTGACAAACCAACTAATTGAATCACGCCTTGACGGTCAACACCAATAATACTGCCGAATAAAATATTCGTCGCATAATTACTATTAGCACCAGAAATAGCCAAGAATAAAACACCAAGTCCAATAAACAAGGCAGAAATCGCACTAATTGACGATTCCTTTTGCTCACTATGCAGCGATAGTTCGCCAACACTGATTGATCCCATTAAGGTAAACAAAAGCATCCCCCACAACGGATCTATCCCTAGCCATACAGCAAAAGCCGCGCCAGCAAAGCCAATTTCTGACAAAGTATGCGCCAAAAAGCTAAAGTTACGAGCCACGACATAGACGCCAACAGTCCCACAAGTGATAGCGATAAACGTGCTGGCCAAAAAGGCGTTGCGCATAAATGGTAATGCAAACATTATTCGTACGCCTCCTCAAACTGAGCCATCTTGCCCTGCTCAATCGTACCAGCATTTAAATACAGATAATCCTTCATATATTTACGTGCCAGCGGCACATCATGGGTCACAAATAAAACGGTAATTTGATGTTTTTCATTTAAATGCTGAATTAGACCCATCAATTCATCTTTAGCTACTGGGTCAAGACTGGCAGTTGCTTCATCCAAAATAATCACGTTGGGATTATCAAGCAGAGCCTGCGCCAAGTATGCGCGCTGCTTTTGCCCACCAGAAGCTTCGCCCATTCGAGTATTTCTAATAGGATATAAATTAGTTTCTTCAAGTTGGGTTTTAATCGCCTGCTTAATTTTACCGGTTTTAATCACCGGCGTGTTTAACGCGATAAAGGCCTCAATTGACAATGGGTATTCCGCATCGATATTGCGAAATTGTGGTACATAACCTAACCGAACCCCCTGGGAGAACTTAAACGATCCACTTGTCGGAGCCAACATCTTCATCAAAATATTAATCAGCGTCGTCTTACCAGCACCATTAGGGCCTAAAAGTGCCGTCATCGAGCCCGCTTTTAATTTGAAACTTAGATCAGTAAAAACTTCCTGCTTATCAAATCTCATCCCGAGATTATTTACTTCTAAAATATCGGCCACGCTTGCACTTCTTCCTGTCTTACCCTAAAAATTACCAACTTTAACAAATTCATTAACATCAATCTGGTAGTACTTGTGACCCGCAATCTTCACTCTACCGCCGTAAGTTCTTACATAGTTACGCCGATATAGTTTATTGCTGCCAATGCGATAACCATTAGCATTGTATAGATAAGCATTATGTCTAATTTGACGCAACTTGCCCTCAACGTTGCTGGCAACAACAAATTGATTTGAACCAATTTGCAGATATTTTCTGCCGTCAATTGTCTGGTCGCCATACAAAGTTAACTTAGTACCGGCCTTTTTCATTGCAGCATCGGTAACGTTGCCCTTTTCATCATAGACTAAGGCATCGTGCATCAAAATTTTAGTTCCAGTTGGCTTAGGTAAAGTTGCAGCTGGTTTATTAGCTTCCGGCTTGTTGGCTGGCTTATCAGTAGTTGCACTAGTAGTACCAGTTGGTCCCTGTTGGTCGTAATAATACTTCACAAGGTTATAGAAGTCATCCATCGAATAACCCCATTTGGCAAAGTAACCGTCAGGATCCGTGTGGTCAGTGCCGCCCAAAAATTGACTAACAGCGTGGTGTGACCAGATTGTGCCTTGGCCATCATGAACGGCATTATCTGGCTGCAAACCATAATGGTGCAGCAGATTTGCCGCATAAATGGCATCATTATTAACGCCCTTAGCAAAGTCAGCAGCGTTATTTTCCTCACATAATTCTACTTGGATAAAACGATCATTGGCCTGCGGTCCCGCACCCCAAGTACCATTGTCAGGCGACATCATTTGGATAACGCCCGTGCGGTCAACAAAGGCATGTACGTACGAATAGATATTCATCCATTCACGATTAAAGTAAACAGCTTCATCATGAGCTGTTGCGTTTGGCGTTGCCGTCTCGTGAATTACAATCCCCTCTGGCTTACCATTGCGATAAGGAACTTCACTTCCAGCAAAAGAATTATACTTAATGCCCTCTTGTGCCAGCATCTTATCCGCATAAGTCACACCACCATAACTGTCTTGCTTAGCCAAATCATTGGTCGAACTAGCTTGAACTTGAACTGCCAGTGGAGCAGCTTGAGATGCTGTGGTAACTGTCGCTGCTAATGCCAAAGCCGTAATTAATTTTTTCATTTTGAATGTTCTCCTTTAATTATTTGCGTGCCACTTGGGCTAACTTTTGATAATTTGCTGTCATCCAATTCAGATACGTCATGTTATCAGGTAATGTTTCCCGCACTTTTAAAATTGGAATTTGTTGTTCTTGAGCCAGTTTAACAAAATTATTCACCGTTGAACTTGAAGTTTGTTCATTATCAACAAAGAAAGCGATCTTCCGTTCTTTAATTGCAGTCGTCATTTTTTGAATTGTCTCTGGACTAGGATCAGTATTATTTTGGATTGCCTGCTCAAACTCGCGGTCGCCTACTTTTAGATGAGCCGCAGCCAATGCGTAGTCAAAAACGGGTTCACTTACATAAACTGGCTTACTGCTTTGGCCGTCAATCTTACTAGCAATCTTTTCAATCATGGCCACCTTAGCTAAATAATGCTGACCATGATTGCGGTAATATGCCGCATGCTTAGGATCCTTCTTGCTTAACTTCGCTACTAAATAATTAACATATTTTGTTGGCATGTCTAAGTTGTACCAAATATGCGGATTATCACCTTTTTTCAGGCCCATTAAGTCTTCGCCAACCCAAACCGGCTTCTTTTCAACCGCGGAAGATAGCTTATCCATCCAGCTATCATAACCTAAGCCGTTCGCCACAACAATATCTGCCGTTGATAATTCCTTAGCATCGTTAGTTGTCGGTTCAAAATCGTGCGGATCCATTGCCGCCTTTTTGATAATAGCATCAGCCTTACCATATTTACCCACAACATTTTGAGCAATATCTGCATAAATATTAGTCGTCGTGACGATTGAGATTTTGGCACTCTTTTTTGGCTGCTGCACGCACCCACTGAGTGTCAATATCAGGACAGCAAACAGACTTACCACAGCAAACCATTTTTGTGATTTCTTCATATCCATCTCTTTTCTCGCTGTTAATTTTCTTCGCTAAATTCTATTTCAATCTATATAAGTATTAATCATAATTAAAAACCATTATACACTAAAATCTGTGCTGCTATTGTGGTTGCCAGTTAGGTAAAACGGATTTTAACAGATAGCTGCATCCTTAATCGTAATTAATACTATTTAAGTTAAACGCTATCTGTATTTTTTGTCAACAGCCACTATGTCAGCTTAAATTTCAGCTGCCGCTAACCCCAGCTAGATTAAATCGTAACTAAGTCTATTTGGTAAAAATACCTACCATCAATCTTGAGCCTGATTAGTTTTTTATGAATAAAGATGTTAAACTAGTAATGCTAAATTTTGCACATCACACGAGCACGGGAGCATGATTAATGGATAAATTGACAATCGCGTTAAATATTTTAAAAACTAATCATTATAAATTAACCAAGCAACGCCAAGAGCTGCTTACTTATCTCTATCAGTACTCGGATTACTACCTATCCTTAACCCAGCTCGATAAACATTTACGCCAGCATTTTTCTAAGATGAGTCACGATACAATTTACCGCAATGTTAAGGAAATGCAGGAAATTGGCATTGTGGAAACCAAAATGTTTCCCAATGGTCTCCGTGTCAAATTCCAATGCGACTTTATCGCTTCTAACCACAGCCATTTTATTTGTCAAGAATGTGGGCGTACGATTGAGTTACCATTGCCCAACTTTAACAGTGTGAACGTGCAGCTGGTCGGATTTCAAATTGATGATTACCAAGTAGAAATTCACGGTTTATGCGATCAATGTCAACTTAAAAGCCAATAAAAATAGAGCAGCAAGTCAGCTGCTCTATTTTTATTTTCAATTTTACTTATCCACCGGTTTTTTCCACAAGCCTAAGATTACTCCAGCAACAAGTGAACCAATAATTGTTGCCACAAAGTATAAAACAATGTGGTTAGCCAGTGGCGATACCCACAAGCCGCCGTGAGGTGCAGGCACACCAATCCGCCAAAGACCAACTAAGGCACCACCAACAGCTGAACCAATGATACACGATGGAATAACGTGACCAGCATCGGCTGCCGCAAACGGAATTGCCCCCTCAGTAATAAAGGAA